>NZ_JBJDRF010000010.1:0-109537 GCF_044987305.1 Novosphingobium sp. ZW T3_23 | reverse complement strand
CCGCCGCTGGGGCTCTGCACCGACAACGCGGCGATGATCGCCTGGGCGGGCGTGGAGCGCTTCGCCATGGGCCAGTCCGACCCGCTCGACGTGGCGGCGCGTCCGCGATGGCCGCTCGACCCCGAGGCCGAGACCGTGCGCGGCGCGGGGGTGAAGGCATGACCGCGCAGGTTGGCGTGATCGGCGCCGGGGCCTGGGGCACCGCGCTGGCGCAGTCGCTCGCGGGCGACGGCAGCGACGTCCTGCTCTGGGCGCGCGAACCGGAACTCGTGGATCGGATCAACGCCGAGCGGCGCAACGTGGCCTATCTGCCCAGCGCCGAACTGGCGGAGACGGTGCGGGCCACCAGCGCGCTTGCCGAACTTGCGAAATTGCCCGCGCTGCTGGCCGTCGTGCCCGCGCAGTTCCTGGGCGGCGTGCTGGCGCAACTGCCCGCGCTCGGCTTCGCTGGCGATCTGGTGCTCTGCGCCAAGGGTATTGAGGCGGGCAGCGGCCGGCTCATGGCAGAGGTAGCCGCCGAAGCGGTGCCCGGCGCGGAGATCGCCGTGCTTTCCGGGCCTACGTTCGCGCACGAAGTGGCGGCCGGATTGCCCACGGCAGTGACGCTGGCCTGTTCGGGCGGCGAAGCGCAGTGGCGGCGTCTTTCGCCGGTCATCGCGCGGCCTTCGCTGCGTCCTTATTATTCCGACGACGTCGTCGGCGCCGAGATCGGCGGCGCGGTGAAGAACGTGCTCGCCATTGCCTGCGGTGTCGTCGACGGGTTGAAGCTCGGCCAGAACGCTCGCGCCGCGCTGATCGCGCGCGGCTATGCCGAGATGCTGCGCTTCGGCCTTGCCCGCGGCGCCCGCGCGGAAACGCTTTCCGGCCTTTGCGGCCTTGGAGACCTTGTGCTCACCTGTTCCTCTACTTCCAGTCGCAACTTCTCGCTCGGCCTTGCGCTGGGGCAGGGGCTGACCGCCGCCGAGGCGCTTTCCGGCAAGAATTCCGTAGCAGAAGGCGCCGCCACCGCGCCGGTCCTGGCAGAGATCGCCCGCCGCGACGGCATAGAGATGCCCATTGCCGAGGCCGTCTGCCGCCTTCTCGAAGGCAAGGCTCCGGCTGCCGAAGTGGTCTCCCAGATTCTTGCCCGCCCGCTGCGTGCCGAGCAGGAGCCGCTTTCTTGACGGACGGCCTCGCAAGCGGCTCCGAATTGAAGCAGGCCGCCAAGGAACACGACGATATCGCGGCGCTCGCCAAGGGCGGCCGCACGAACCTCTTCGGATTTTTCCTGCGGCTGGCCGCGCGCATCCCCTTCCTGTTCATCGCCGGCCGCGCTTCGGTCTACGGCCCGGCTGCGCTGGGGCGCTTCGCCTCGGCGCTGGTGGTGATCGAACTGACCTCGATGATCTGCACCATGGGCGAGAAGCGCGGGTTGGCGCAGCGCCTGTCGGACACCGAGGGGCAGGTTCGTCCGGCCAACGTGATCGCCGACGGTACGATCATTGCCCTCACCGCGTCCTGCACGGCGGCGCTGTTCTTCTGGTTCGTGCCCACGCCGATGTTCCCCGGCGGACATTTCACCCAGCTCGACCGGTTGATGGTGATCGCCATTCCGCCGCTGACGATGACCGAGATCTGGCTGGCGGCACTGGCCTATCGCCTGCGGGTGACGCCGACCGTGTGGTCGCGCGCGATCGTCGAGCCGTGGACGATCTCCATCCTGGCGGGCGCGATGATCTGGATCGCGCCCGAGAGCGGCCTTTCTATCGCCTACATCGGATCGGTCCTGGCAGCGGCGATCACGGCTTTCATCCCGTTCTTCCGCGAGTACGGCTTGCCGCAGGGCTGGCGGCCACGGCTGGGCGACATGCGCAGGCTGGCCATCCGGTCGACTCCCATCGCGCTGGCGGACACGATCGAATGGGCCACCCGCCGCGTCGATATCTTCCTGCTCGGTTTTCTGGCGCCGTCCTCTGCCGTGGGCGTCTATTATGCGGCGCAGCAGGTCGCCAGCCTGCCGCAGAAGCTCAAGACCAGTTTCGAGCCGGTGCTGGGCCCGGTCATCACCCGCAACCTGAAGCAGAAGGACTACGGCGCGATCGCCCGGCAGGTATGCCAGGTCGGCTTCTGGATCACCGCGGCCCAGGCGGGCATCGCCCTGGCCCTGGGCATCCCCGGGGAAGGCGTGATGGGCCTGGTCGGCCGCGAGTTCGTGGGCGGAACCGGAGCGCTGGTCTTCCTGCTGGCCGCCGAAGTGGTGGCGGCCACTGCCGTCGTCAGCGAGGCGGCGCTGGTCTACGTGGCGCGGATGCGCAACCTGATCGTGTCGGTGGCGACCATCGCGCTCCAGGCGGTGCTGACGCTGGGCGGTATCCTGGTCATGCAGGAACTGGGCTACAACTCGCTGTTCCAGGCCGCCACGGCGGCAGCGGCGCTGATGCTGGCGCTCGGCTTCGCCTCGCTGGTGAAGTCGAAGATGCTGGCTGCGTTCCTGAAAGAACCGATCAACAACTGGCGCTGGGCGCTGGTATGGGCGGCGGCGCCGGCCGTGGTGCTGGGCTATCTGGCCACGCAGTTCCTGCCGGAATGGGCCGAGCTGGCCTTCGGCATTCCGGCGATACTCGGATCGTACTTCCTGGTGATCTGGAAAAAGGCGTTCGGGCCCGAAGATCGCAAGCTGTTCCAGAAGACCAAGGCGGCGTGACCGCGCCGCCGGGTTTTTCTTCGGTTTTTCGTGCGATTTCGATGCTGCCGGCATTTCCGCAGTCGAGTTTACACCCTAGGCTGGTGCCATGAACCCCCGTCGCGCTTCCATCGTCGCCGCCGGTGCCGCCTTGTGCCTGGCGCTTTCCTTCGTGGCCACCGACGTCCGCGGGCCGATCTTCATCGGCCAGCTAGAGCATGAGGCGGAGCTGGTGCGAGACCAGGCGGGCGGCCGAAGTGTCGATCTGGCTTTTCGCGACCGTTATGGCTGGCTCACCCGGCATCCGGTGCTCTCGGGCGGCCAGGCGCTCGATTCCGATACCCGCAAGCGCGTGGCTGCCGCCGTGGCCGGGGTGCCGGGCATCGGTGGCATAACATGGTCTAGCGAGGGTGAAGCAGGCGCCATGAAACTGCGCTGCCAGGACGACGTCGAGGCAATCCTTGCCAGCCGGACCATCCGTTTCACCGAGGCCAGCGCCCGGATCGATCCGGTAAGCGAGCGGCTGCTGGATGAAGTCGCCCGGGCCTTGCGCCCCTGCGTGGGCAGCATCATCGCGGTGACGGGACATACCGACGCCACCGGCAATCCCGAAGCGAACAAGGCGCTGTCGCTGGCGCGTGCCGAATCCGTGCGCTGGGCCCTGATCGGGCGCGGCATCCCCGCCGATGGCCTGCGCGCCGCGGGGCTGGGATCGAAGACGCCGATCGAAGGGCTCGATCCGCTCGATCCGGCCAATCGTCGCATCGAATTCTCGGTGATCGCCTCTGCGCCTATCAAGCCGACGCCGATCGATACGCCGGGCCCCGAATGACAGGGGACAAGGTGATCGGGTGCAAATTACGATGAAAGGAGCCGCCGATGCCGCTATGGCTTGAGATGGCCGTCTCGGTGCTGCTGACCTACATGGCGGGTTTCGGCATCGGCTGGCTGGTGTGGAACCGGAAGGGATAAGTTGTGGTGGAAATGATTTCGGCCAACTGGCTGATATTCGTCGTCGCGTTGCTGGTGGGCATCGCGATAGCCTATTGGCTGTTCGCGCGTGCCTCCAGGCCCGCACCCCGCCAGCATCGTCCCGACGTGCTGGACGAGGGCGCCGCGCCCGCGCAGCGCAACCAGGCGCTGTTGGACGATGCTCCGCCGGCGGCGCAGTTCACCGCGCCGGTCCACATCGATCCCCCGGCCATGGCGGGCACGATGGCCGGGATCGGCGAAGTGATCGCGGTGGCTGCACAGGAGGAAGTCGACGCGGTCAAGCCGCCGCCGCAGACGATCGCGGCGGAGCCCGAAGCCGGGGAAACTGCGGCGGAAGGTGATGACTTGCGCAAGATCAAGGGCCTGGGCCCGAAGATGCTGACGCTGCTTCAGTCGCTGGGCATTACCCGGTTCGAGCAGATCGCTGCCTGGACGGAGGCCGATCTGGATGAACTGGACGGCAAGCTGGGCGCCTTTGCAGGCCGGCCGCGCCGTGACAGCTGGGTGGAGCAGGCCCGCCTGCTCGCCAGCGGCGATACCGGCGCTTATGAGGGCAAGTTCGGAAAGCTCTGAGAGCCGGTCCGATCGAGATGCGAAAAGGGGCGGGAAGTGCGAACTTCCCGCCCCTTTTTCATTTACGGCTGGGCCGTGGGCCGATCAGGCGGCGGCCTTGGTGCCGAAGCGGCCGTGATTGCGGAACGGCGTCATCCAGCGATCCAGGAACAGTTCCAGCGGGCGCGGGGCAATGCCGAGTTCCACGAGGCCCGGATAGGCGCCGCCGGCGACGTTTCCGGCCTTGAGCAGCTTGATCTGGTCCGCGCTGATCGGGGTTCCAGGCAGTGCGGCGATGAGGCCGGCAACGCCATCCGGCAGTTCCGCGAAAGTGCGCTTGCGGCAGGCCGCTTCGGCGATGCGCTTGTTGAGATCGATCATCGAGATCACCTCCGGCCCGGCCAGTTCGAAGGTCTTGCCGCCATGGATGTCCGGCGCGCCGAGGGTTTCGGCGATGGCCAAGGCCACGTCGTCCACGAAGACCGGCTGGAGCCGGGCCTGCGGCGCGAAGACCGGCAGGACCGGCAGGCGCGAGACGAGGTTGCCGAACATCATCACGAAGTTGTCGTCCGGCCCGAACATGACCGAAGGGCGCAGGATCGTGGCGGCCGGGAAGGCAGCGAGCACTGCCTTTTCGCCTTCCGCCTTGGTGCGGGCATAGGCGACGCTCGACGAAGCGTCGGCGCCGATCGCGGAGATGTGGACGAATGCCGTGGCACCTGCCGTCTTGGCGGCGGCGGCGATGCGGCCCGCGCCTTCACCCTGCACGGCGTCGAGGTTGCCGGTGAAGGCGCCGACGAGGTTCACGACCGCATCCGATCCGGCGAGCACGGCTGCCAGCGATTCGGGCTTGGTCACGTCCACGCCTGCGAACTGCACTTGCCCCAGATTGCCGAGCGGCTTGAGCGCGTAGGACTTCTTGGGATTGCGGCTGGCGATGCGCAGGCGGGCGCCGCGCGCGAGCAGTTCCTGCGCAACGTGCTTGCCAACGAAGCCGCTGCCGCCCAGCAGCGTGACGATTTTGCCGTAGAGAGGGTCGGTGGCTTGGCTCATGTTCAGAACGGTCCTTCAGCGTGGCGCAGGCGCGGCCGAAGGAGAAAAGAGCCGCCTGCGCCGGTTTCGCGCATGATAAGCGCCCTTGGCACAAGCCCGGTTCCCGAGCAACCGGGCGCAGGCTCTCAAGCCGGTTTTCGCCTTTTTTCGCGTGATTTGAAAAAAGTTCGAGAACGAGCGTTGACAAGAATCGGGGAGCCCCTTAGAGGCGCCCTCCTACCCGGCGAGGACGGCACCAACGGCCCCCTCGCTTCCGTGCCCAGATGGCGGAATTGGTAGACGCACCAGCTTCAGGTGCTGGCGCTCGCAAGGGCGTGGAGGTTCGAGTCCTCTTCTGGGCACCATTCTCAACTCGGTTGAGAATACGTAAGGGGTCGCCGAAAGGTGGCCCCTTAGTCGTTTCTGCGCTCCGGACATTTCGGTCCTCATGTGCCTCGTCGGCCTGCCGCCTCATCCGCTGCGCTACGCCTTTCGGTGTAGTTCCCGAGGGGCCACTCATTCCTATGAAGTCCTGATAATCCCGCGACTTGGACCTTTCGGGTGATGGTGCTCGGCGGAGGGCGAAGCTACTCTGCGCGCGAAACCGGCAGCCCCTGCCGCGGCGGAATGCAGCTTCGAAAGGTCGCAGCCTTGATGGCACCGGCAAAGCAGTCGATTATCGCCGCCATGCCCATTATCGGCATCTAAGGTCCGGCCATGACGAAAACCGACGAGATCGGCCGGAAGGCCACGCGGGGCATGGCCTCGACCGGACTGGCGCAGATCGTCAAGGTCTTCACCACCATGGCGACGACCATTGTGGTGGCCCGCATCCTCTCGCCCTCGGACTACGGCGTGGCCGCCATGGTCGCGCCGTTGATGGGCCTGATCATGACCTTCCAGAACCTCGGGTTCACGCAGGCCGTGGTACAGGCGCGAGAGCTGGGTTCCGAGCAATCGAACGCACTGTTCTGGCTGAGCGTGGCCATCTCGATCGTCGCGGCGCTGGTGATGGTGGCGCTGGCGCCGCTGGCAGGGAGCTTCTACGGAGACGCACGGGCCGGATATGTGACGGCCGCGACCGGCCTGACCATTCTCGTCACCGGCTTCAAGCTTCAGCACCAGGCCCTGCTCAACCGCGAGATGCGGTTCCATGCGCTCAGTGTGAACGATATCGTCGTGGCCATCGCCACGTTCGTATTGACGGCGCTCGCGGCGCTGATCCTGAAGAACTACTGGGCGATCTGGCTGGGCACGCTGCTCAACGCAGTGGTCAGCACGGCGATGATGTGGCGGGCCTACCCCTGGCGGCCGCGTCTGGGCGCTTCGTTCGCGGGGGTGCGCAAGCTGGTGGTCTTCGGGGCGAACCTGACCGGGTTCAACCTCGTCAACTTCTTCGCCCGCAATCTGGACAACGTGATCATCGCCAAGGCCGAAGGCGCCGATGCGGTGGGCCTCTACGATCGCAGCTACAAGCTGATGCTGTTCCCGCTGCAGAACATCAACCAGCCGCTCAGCCGGGTGATGCTGCCGGTGCTGAGCCGGGTGCGCGACGAACCCGCGCGCTACCGCCGGGTCTACGAGATGGCCTTGCGGGCTCTGGCGCTTGTCTCGATGCCCGGCATCCTGGCGGCGGCGATCTGCAGCGAGCAGCTCGTGCCCTTCCTGCTGGGCGAGCGCTGGGCGGGGGCGAGCCCGATCTTCTTCTGGCTGAGCCTCACCGCGATCGTGCAATGCGTGCCGAACACCACCGGCTGGCTCTACATCACCAGCGGCAACACGCGGAACATGATGTATTGGGGCATGTTCTCCAGCACGGTCAGCATCGTCAGTTTCGTCATCGGCGTACGCTGGGGCGCGGTGGGCGTGGCCTGCGCCTATTTCATCGGCCAGCTCGTCACCCTGCCGCTGCTGTACCACTATGCGACCAGGGGCACGCCGGTTTCCCAGCGCTTCATGTACCTGGTTCAGCTACCTTCGCTGGTGGGCGGCCTGTTCGCCTGGGGCGTGGTCGAATTGGTCCGCGAGACGGCGGCCGGCCGGGCGTTGCCGACGATCTGGCTGTTGATGCTTGCGGTGACCGCCAGCTACATCGGGGCGGTGGCGGCGCAGGCCTGCACCTCGGGAGGGCGGCAGGCCATGCTGGAGATGCTGCGCCTTGCCGCAAACCTCTTGCCCGATCGCTTCCGGCGCGGAAAACTCCAGCCGCGTTGACCGTAAGCAGCCTGTTCCTTCGTGGATCGTTGGTCTAAGCGACGAGTCTCAGAAGGACAGGTTCATGGCCGAAAATCACCCCGTCGACGGCAATCCCGAAGGCATTAACGACTACAAGGGGCCCGCCGGGGGCTGGGGTGCGCTGGGCGCGGTGGCGCGCACCGTGCGCGAGCAGATGAAGGCCAGTCCGGACACCCGCGCGCTGCTCCAGATGAACCAGCCCGACGGATTCGACTGCCCCGGTTGCGCCTGGCCCGACCCCAAGCATACCTCTTCCTTCGAGTTCTGCGAGAACGGCGCCAAGGCGGTGACCTGGGAAGCGACCGTCAAGCGCGTCGATCCCGAATTCTTCGCGCAGCACAGCGTCAGCGAGTTGTGGACCTGGAGCGACCACCGGCTGGAAGACGCCGGCCGCCTCACCGAGCCGCTGCGCTACGACCCCGACACCGACCACTTCGTGCCGATCAGCTGGGACGAGGCTTTCGCCCGCGCCGGCGCCGTTCTGCGCGACCTTGACGATCCGCACGCCTGCGAATTCTACTGCTCGGGCCGCGCTTCCAACGAGGCGGCGTTCCTCTATCAGCTTTTCGCACGCGAGTTCGGCACCAACAACTTCCCCGATTGCTCCAACATGTGCCACGAGGCGACGAGCGTCGGGCTGCCCAAGTCGATCGGCATCGGCAAGGGCACGGTGACGCTGGAAGACTTCGACCATGCCGATGCCATCTTCTGCATCGGCCACAATCCCGGCACCAACCACCCGCGCATGCTCTCCACGCTGGCCGCCGCTTCCAAGCGGGGCGTGCCGATCGTCGTCGCCAATCCCATGCGCGAGCGCGGGCTGGAGCGCTTCAAGTCGCCGCAGCACCCCACCGAGATGCTGTCCACCCACGCCACGCCGCTGGCTTCCGCCTATCATCAGGTGCGGATCGGCGGCGACATGGCGATGCTCAAGGGGATGATGAAGCTGGTGATCGCGGCCGACGCGCTGGATCATGCCTTCATCGCCGAGCATACCGAGGGGATCGAGGCGCTCAAGGCCGATCTCGACGCGACCTCGTGGGACTGGATCGAGACGGAGTCCGGCCTGACGCGCGATGCCATCGAGACGATGGCCAGGGTCTACATGAATGCCGATCGGGTGATCGTCTGCTACGGCATGGGCATCACCCAGCACCGCCACGGCACGCAGAACGTGCAGTCGATCGCCAATCTGCTGCTGCTGCGGGGCATGTTCGGCAAGCCCGGCGCCGGCATCTGCCCCTTGCGCGGCCACAGCAACGTCCAGGGCGACCGCACCGTGGGCATCACCGAGATCCCGGCCGAGGAGATGCTCGAACGGCTCGACGCCACCTACGGGATCACTTCGCCGCGTGAGCATGGGCACAATGCCGTCGAGGCGCTGGAGGCCATGCGCGACGGGCGATCGAAGGCGCTGATCAGCCTCGGCGGCAACCTCGCCGTCGCCATGCCCGATCCGGATGCCTGCTTCGCCGCCGTGCGCAGGCTGGACCTCTCGGTGAACATCCTGACCAAGTTCAACCGCACCTGCATGCTCACCGCCAGGGAGACGCTGGTGCTGCCCTGCCTGGGCCGGACCGAGCTGGACGAGCAGGCTACGGGCGCGCAGTTCGTCACCGTGGAAGACAGCATGTCCATGGTTCACGCCTCGCGCGGGAAGCTGAAGTCGCCGGGGCCGCTGGTGCGCTCGGAGCCGGCGATCGTCGCGGGGCTCGCCAAGGCGGCCATGCCGCGCTCCCTGGTCGATTGGGACGTGCTGGTGGCCGATTACGACCGTATTCGCGAAGGGATCGAGCAGGTCTATCCCGACTTCCACGACTTCAACGGCCGCGTCCGCGAGCCGGGCGGTTTCCGCCTTACCATCGCGCCCGATCACCGCGTCTGGAAGACGCCCAGCGGCAAGGCGCAGTTCATCGCCCACTCGGTGGAGGCGGAGCACGGCGCGCGGTCCATGCTGCTCACCACGATCCGCAGCCATGACCAGTACAACACCACGATCTACAGCCTGGACGATCGCTATCGCGGCGTGACCGGCCGCCGCGACGTGATCTTCGCGAACGAGGTCGATCTCGACATGCTGGGCCTGGCGCATGGCGATATCGTCGACGTGACCACCGCCGCCGGGCGCGCGCTGAAGGGCTACACGGTCGTCAAGCACGCCATCGCGCGCGGCTCGCTGGCGGCCTATTATCCCGAGGCGAATTGCCTGGTGCCGCTGGAGGACTTCGATCCGGTGAGCGGGACACCGGCCTACAAGTCGATACCGGTGGAGATTGTGCGGGCGGCGTAGGGTCCGGTCCTTCGCGGCCCACGCGGGCTTTCAGGCGTTAGTGCCTTAGTGCCTCCGCCACCTCAGACCCAAACGCCACGTCATCCTGAACTTGTTTCAGGATCCATTGGTGACCATCACCCGTCGCCCGATCGGCGAAATGGATCCTGAAACGAGTTCAGGATGACGTTAGCGGTTTGGTGGAATGGTGGCTGCTCTCAAAACGACCGTCGCAGCGAAACCCCTGCGGAGGTCGTGTTGCCCGCCAGCGCATCGAAACTGCGCGAGGCATAGAGGTCGAGATGGAGCCGGTCCGTCAGCTTCATGTTGGTGCTGACCCCCACTTCCCACCAGGCATCCGAATAATGCTGCGAGGGGAGCAGGCCCGAGCGGGGGACGTCGCTCAGATCCTCGAACTGTCCGCCCGTAACTTGCGAGACCGCATTGCTCGTCCAGTTCCGGGAGACCGAGAGCCCGGCGTAATTATCCGCGTTCCTGCCGAAGGCATGGTCGATGCGCAGGGTGCTGCCGAGCGTCCAGGTGGGCTCGCGGGTTTCCAGGTCGATCAGGCCGGTGAATTCGGGCGCCGGGCGCAGCAGCCGCCCTTCGGCATAGGAGCCGACGACGGTAGGCGTCACGAACCAGCGGGGCGATAGCGGCAGGATCCGGCCGAAGTCGCCCCCCAACGCGAAATAGCGGCTGCTCTTGGCGCCGGTGCTCTCGCGGCTGCCCCGGCCGGTGGTGATGCGGCCGTATTCCTGCCGGCCGTAGCTGGCCCAGCCGTCCACCACCCAGTTGTCGAAATTTCCGCCCGCGCCAAGGGTGCCGACGTAATAGTCCGAGGGCAGGGCGGTATAGGACTGGATCAGCGTGCCGTGATAGCGCATCAGCCCGCCGCGCACATAGCCTCTGCCCAGTTGCCGTGTGAGGGACAGCGACTGCCAGGAACCGTCGGGGCCGTCGTCGCGATTGCTCACTCCGGCGGATGCGGTGACCGTCCACGGCGCGGGTGCCGGTGGTTCGGGAGCGTCCTGTAGCACGGCATCGGCATTACCTGTGCTCTCTGCCGAGACGTCCTGCGCTTGTGCCGAGGGAGCAAGGAACAGAGCGACGACTCCCGCCGCGAGCAGGCGCGCCTGCGATGTGCGGGGCATCAGGCGACCTTTCGCAGGGTCGTGTCGAAGGCCGCGGGAACCGTCACGCGGGCCGCGAACCCGTCTCCGCCGTGCGCGAAGCTGACATCCCCGCCGTGCGCGCGCGCGATCGAGCGGCAGACCGCCAGGCCCAACCCGGTGCCTTTCTGGCCGGAGCGGCGGGCGTTGTCGGATCGGTAGAACGGTTCGAACGCCCGATCGAACTCCGCTTCGGGAATGCCGGGGCCGGCATCGACGATCTCGGCCACGGCCTCGCCGTCCAGCAGGCTGACGCGGACCTTGGCGCTCTCGCCGTACTTGATGGCATTCTCCAGCAGGTTGCCCAGCAGGCGGCGGATGCCGACCGGGTCCACTTCGACGGGGATGTGGAGGTTGTGTTCGATCGTCACCCGGCCGCCCACGAACTGCGCATCGGCCACGCTGCCGGCAATGAGATCGGCGAAGTCCACGCGCTCGCGCGGGCCCGGTGTCGAGGCGTCGCGGATGAACGCGATGACCTGGCTGATCATCGCTTCCATCTCGCTCACTTCCTTCAGCAGGCCGTCCCGCTGATCGTCGGGCACATCCTCGATGCGGAAGCGCAGGCGGGTGAGCGGCGTGCGCAAGTCGTGGCTGATCGCGCCGACCATGGCCGTGCGATCGTCCACGAAAGCGCGCAGCCGGTGGCGCATCTGGTTGAAGGCATTGGCGGCACGGCCGATCTCGGCGGGACCGGAGAGTGGCAGGATCGTCGCCGACGGGTCGCGGCCAAGCTGTTCGGCAGCTTGCGCGAAGTCCTTGAGCGGCACGACGATGCGGCGCGCGAACAGCCAGGCGAGCGGGCTGATGATCGCCAGTGAGAGAGCGAACCACAGCATGACGCGCTTCTGCCAGGCATTGGGGAAGGGCTCCGCACGGGGCGCGACCGCCAGCCATTGACCGTCCGGCTGGCGGGTGGCGGCGACGAAATCCCCCTCGATGAAGGGGGGCGAGGTCAGCGCGAAGAAGCTGCCGCCCGAATGGCGGAAGGGTATCGGCTGCGGCGCGCCGGGGATCGCGGGCTGCGGTGTCGATGGTGTGTCTGGGCGCGCCTCCACGTCAGGGTTTTCCGGAGCTTCCGACACGGCGGAGGGTGACGCGGCGGGTGGGGTCAGCATCACCGGCGGCGCCGCGACGGTGAGCGGCCGGGGGCGGCTGGGCCCGGCTGGGCTGGCGACCGGATCGGGCGTGGCGATCGGAAGGATCGTGCGGGGTATGTCGTTCATGCGGGGCATGACCGGCCCGGCCATGCCCGATCCCAAGGCACCGCCTCCGACCGGCCCGGTGATCCCGCCGGGCCCCGCGAAACCACCTGGGCGGAGGCCGAGGCCGGGCGACTGTCCGGGGCGGCCTTCCGGGTTGGCGATTTCGCCGCTTGGTCCACCGGGGCGTTGACCGGACGAGGGGGGACCAGACGCTGGCGCTTGGCCGGCGTTCGGCGCGCCGGGCACCTTTCCGCCCGGCACTTGGCCTCCTGGCGCTTGGCCACCCGGCGCGCGAACGGGGGGAGCGCGCATGCCCGAGGCGCCGCCGGGCATCGACGGCACGCGCGGCATCGAGCCGCCCGGCATTTGTCCTCCGGGCATCTGGCCGCCCGGAAAATGCCCGCCCGGCATCCCGCCGGGACCGGCCGCGCCACCCGGAGGCGGTCCACCCGGAATCGACTGTGCGTCCGCGGAACCGATCAGCAGCGAGGCCGCGCCGCCGTGCGCCTTGGGGACGCCTTCGACCTTCGCCAGAGGAGAGCGGCCATTGCTCGGCACGGCCACGCCGCCCACCGGCAACTGGGTGTAGAACGCCAGGACCACGTCCTTGCGCGGGCGGCCGAGGCGTTGCGCCAGGGCGTCGCGGGAGGATTCGGACACGAGCCAGCCTTGCCCGCTGACGTCCGGCGGGCCCAGCATCGGCTTGCGTTCGAGCCGGTCGGGGACTTCGCCGGAGGTCAGGGCGCTGGCCACCTCGTCGATATTCCAGCGCGCGGTGGGGCTGGGAGGGAGGATCACGGTAAGCCCCAGCGTCACCAGCTGCGCACCGATGAGGGCGCAGACGAGGATGACGATCATCTGCATCGCCAACGGCAGGCCGAGACGGTTGGCGAAACGGGGAAGGATCGGGCGGGCCGGAATCCGGAGGGGTGGGCTCATGATCGCGCCAATGCCACGAATCGGCGAAGGGTTCGAGCGAATCGGAGATTTTGCGAAGCAGGTTCGGAAGAGAGGGACACCGCTCTTCCGAACCCGCTCCGCGCCCCGGCCGAACAGTCCGCGACTGTGCGACGAGGGCGGTCACCCAGGTACCTTTCCGGGGCGGGCCTTCCTGGCCTTGCCGGAAAGAGAATTCCGTGCGCGCCCGCCGGCGCATCATGTCGTGCGCGGCCGGGGCGGCGATGTGCCGGGTAGCACCGGTTTGTGTCACTATCGGGAAGGCGTTCCGGCCTTCGATCGCCGACTGATATAAGTCCGGGACCGTCGCAGGACAGGGCGGGTGCGACTACGTGACCTGCCGCGGCGACGGACCCGGCACCGTCCGGCGCCTTGGCGGTGGCTAACCGGACGGCGGTTCCGGCCGTTCCGGAAGAATGCAGTGGAGAATCGAGAACAACGGGGGAGGTCGCTCGATCTGCGCTGCGGTCCCTCCAGGACGGAACCTGACGAACTGGAATGTTCATGTCGCTGGATTTTGGCCCGCGAGTTTGCCTGCGGATTTCACGCAGGTTGCAATAGGGCTGCGATCTTGTCGCAAGCTGTATTGCCCCTATTGCAAACTGAGCGAAATCCGGGTGGCACATGGGGTTCCTATCGGTGCACAATGATCCTAGAACGCGCACCGATGGACCTCGAAACCCGCATCCTCATCGTCGATGACGATGAAGGCATCCGCTCGCTGATCAGCGAGTTCCTGGGCAAGCACGGCTATGCCACCGAGACGGCAGCCGATCCTTCCGCCATGCGTGAACATCTTGCGCGCGGGCATTTCGACCTGATCGTGCTGGACGTGATGATGCCGCGCGAGGACGGTCTTACCGCCTTGCGGGCGCTGGGCCCCGATGCGCCGCCGGTGATCATGCTTTCGGCGGTAGGCAGCGACGTCGATCGCATCGTCGGCCTGGAGATGGGGGCGGACGACTATCTGGCCAAGCCCTGCAACCCCCGCGAACTGCTTGCCCGCATCCGCACCGTGCTGCGCCGCCGCGCCGGTGCGGGGCCGGTGGAGCGGGTCGTCTCGCCGCAATCCGTGGCCGAGCAGCGCCCGGTGAACGACGTTCATTCCGGCGAGTGCCTTCATTTCGCCGGCTGGCGCATGGACGTGGGCCTGCGCCTGCTGTTCGATCCGGCCAATCGCCTGATCTCGCTTTCGGATGGCGAATTCCGCCTGCTCAGGGCCTTCGCCGAGCATCCGCGCCGCGTGCTCACGCGCGACCAGTTGCTCGACTGGTCACGCGGAGAGGACAGCGATCACTACGATCGCGCCATCGATGTCCAGCTTTCCCGCCTGCGCCGCAAACTTTCGGAAGGCCAGGGCGGCGGTGACATCATCCGCACCGTGCGCAATGAGGGGTACCTTTTCGTCCCCTCGGTCTCGGGCGATATTTCGCCTGGATGACAAGGTGCTCCCCTGCCGGACGGGCGACGCAAACGTTCCGTCAAAGGGATGAAATCCGCCTGAAATTGGGCCGAAATTCCAACGCAAACGCCGCGCCCCACTCGTCGTCGTGAACTGATCCGCGACGACGGCCTCCCAACCCGTCGCGCGAAACGCGACATGCGGGGAGACTGCAATGGAAGACCATGACCACGATCGCGGCCTGGCCCACGATCTGAAGACCTTGAACGAAAACCTGATCGGCCGCCGCCGCGCGCTTGCCATCCTGGCGAGTGCGGGGGGCTTCACCGCCGTCGCGGCCTGCGGAGGCGATGACGGATCTTTGTCCAGCGGCTCCAGCGGCTCCACCAGCACATCGAGCACGACTTCGAGCAGTTCCAGCTCTACCGGCACGTCCTCCACGAGCACGTCCACGACCTCGGGCGGCACGTCCGGCAGCACCTGCATCGCCGATCCTGCCGAGACCAACGGCCCCTATCCGGCCGACGGCACCAACAGCGCCAGCGGTGCGACCTCCAACGTGCTGACCGTCAGCGGCGTGGTCCGTTCGGACATCCGCTCCAGCTTCATCAATTCCACGACCACGGCGGACGGCGTGCTGCTGGAACTCACCTTGCAGCTGGTGGACGTGAACAAGGGCTGCGCCGCGATCGAGGGAGCGGCGATCTACATCTGGCAATGCGACGCGGCGGGCCGCTACTCGCTCTATTCCAGCGGCGTCACCACCGAGAGCTATCTGCGCGGCGTGCAGGTGACCGACGCCGAGGGCAAGGTGACGTTCACGACGATCTACCCCGCCTGCTATTCCGGACGCTGGCCGCATATCCATTTCGAGATCTTCACCGGCGGCCTGACGTCCGCGAGCACGGGCCGCTCGGCCAGCCTGATCTCGCAGCTGGCGCTGCCTGCGGCGACCAATGCCGCCGTCTTCACCGGCGACACTCGCTACACCGCCAGCATCGCCAACTACAACGCGATCTCGCTCTCGTCGGACAATGTCTTCGGCGACAACACCTCGGCGCAGATCGCACAGATGACCCCCACGCTGAGCGGCAGCCTGACCGCCGGATACACCGGCACCGCGCTGATCGGCATCGCCGTCTGACCCCTGCGTCGGCGGCGATCTTCGCCGCCCGCCGCACCCCAGCCTTTCGCTTCGGGGCCTATCGCTTCCGGGCCTTTCGCTCATGACGAGACCAAAGACATGACCTCGCTGCACACATCTTCCAGCATCGGCGCCCTCGTGCTCGCGCTTGCCGCCGCGCCTTCGCTTGCGGCCACCACCGTTTCCACTTCCACCACCAAGGCCCTCGTCACGTCCAGCGCAGGCGATGTCACCGTGACCGAGGACGGCACGATCACCCTGCCAAGCGGCAGCGCGATCACCGTGGACGGCAACAATGCGGTCGATCTCGAAGGCGCGATCGTCCTCGACGATGCCGACGGCGCCAGTGGCATCACCGTGGATGCCGGCACCACCGCCACCATCACCCTGGGCGAGGATGCCACGCTTACCGTAACCGAGGACTTCGTGCCGGCGGACACCGATTCGAACGGTATTGCCGACGGTGCGATCGCCTCCGCAAGCAATCGTTACGGCATCCACGTCCTGTCCGGCGCGACCAGCAGCGGATCGATCCTCAACGAGGGCACGATCAAGGTGGAAGGCCTGAATTCCGGCGGCATCGTCGTCGATTCGGACTATGTCGGCAGCGTGACCAATACCGGCACGATCAACGTGATCGGCGATAACTCGGTTGGCATCTCCACCAGGAGCGTGGACGGCGACGTGACGGTGGAAGGCACCGTCTACGCCACGGGCGCTGGCGCCCAGGCACTGGTGGTGGACGGCGACGTCAGCGGCGCCGTGACGATCCAGGGCACTGTCTCGCAGCGCGCCTCCTATACGAACGACGACAGCGCCACCACCGTGCTTTCACGCGCGGCCCTGCGTTCGGGCGCTGCGGCGGTGGAGATCACCGGCAACGTGGCGGGCGGCATCTATGTGGCGGCGCCTCCGGTCGACAACGACAGCTCCAACGACGACGAGGACGGCGACGGTGTCGACGATGACGATGAAGGCACCGGCGCCGTCATCGCCTATGGCAACGGCCCGGCGATCCAGGTCGGCGGCACCGGCGACATCACCGTGGGCGGGGTGTCGAGCAATTCGGGCACTTACTCCATTGCCATCGACGGCTCGGTCAGCGCCAATGCCTATTACAGCAACACCGATGCCTATGGCCTGGTGATCGGCGGGCAAGGGGGCAACGTCAACCTGACCGACGGTATCGGGGTGACCGGCACTCTAAACGCCACGACTTACGATTCGGCCGCGACCGCGTTGCTGATCAATGCGGGCAGCACGGCGACCAGCCTTTACAACAGCGGCTCGATCACCGCGTCGATCACCTCTCAGGGTGAAGGCTCCTCCACCGCAATCCGCGACCTTTCCGGCACGCTGACCACGATCGAGAACACCGGCTACATCGCGGCGAGCGGATCGAGCACCGACACCCGCACCGCGATAGACCTGTCCGCCAACACCACCGGCGTCACCATCAACCAGTACCTCAACGCCGCCGATATCGAGACCAGCGCCGACTATCTGGACGACAACGACACGGACACCGATCCCACCATCTACACCGCGATCACCGGCAATATCCTGCTGGGATCGGGCGATGACACCATCGCTGCCTCATCGGGCACGATCACCGGGAACACCACGTTCGGCGATGGTGACGACAGACTGAGCCTGTCCGGCAACGCGGTCTACACGGGCGACGTCTATTTCGGCGCCGGAACGGGAACCGCCACCATGGCGGGAACCTCCAGCTTCGTCGGCACCATGGATTTCGATGGAAACATCGGGACGCTGACCCTGGCGGACAGTGCCGTCTACTCAGGCGATTTCGACAATGCCGACAATCTGACCCTTACGGTCGGCAGCGGCGCCAAGCTGACCGCCAGCGATTCGGACACTATCGCCTTCGGTAGCCTGATCGTGAAATCGGGGGGCTCGCTGGGGGTCTATGTCGATACGGCGGAAGGGACAAGTTCGCTCTACACCGTAGCCAATGCCACGCTTGAGGACGGCGCCAAGGTCACGGCTACCGTCACCGACCTGGGGGACGCGGAAGGCACTTACACGGTGCTCACCGCCAGCAGCCTGGACGTGCAGGGCACCCTGGACGGGACCGACACCGACCTGCCGTTCATCTACAACGGCGATGTCACCACCGACGCGAACAGCATCTACCTGACCATCGCGCGCAAGACGACGGACGAACTGGGCCTCACCCGCAGCGAGGCTTCGGCCTGGGATGCGATCTATTCCACGGCCCAGAACGACGACAGCCTGACCTCCAGCCTGCTTCAGGTCGAGGATTCGGCGACGCTCCAGAGCCAGGTGGCAGGACTGCTGCCTGACCATTCGGGCGGCGTCTTCGATGCCGTGACGCACGGCGACCGCATGGCCTCGCGCCACCTTTCGGACGAGACCTCGCTCTTCACGATCTCCGACATCGGCGGCTGGTTCGAGCCTGTCTACTGGCGCACGGCCAAGGATGCGGGTTCGACGGCGGGCTACAAGGCCAGCGGCTGGGGCCTCTCCGCCGGTGTCGAGCGGCGGACGAACCTGGGTTACTTCGGCGTGTCCTACGCCTGGCTTCACGGCACAGTGACCAACAACAGCGGCAGCGGCGATCTGGGTGTGGGCCAGCACGACCTCGGCCTGTTCTGGCGCACCGGCAAGGGGCCGTTCATGGCCTGGGCGCGCATCGGCGCCTCGAAGATATCGGTCGATTCCACCCGCACGTTCACCGGCACTATCGACGATACCGATTTCACCTATTCGGCCGACGGCAAATGGAATGGCTGGCTCATCTCCGGCCTGGCGGGTGCCTCGTACCGCTTCCAGATGTCGCGCCGCTTCAACCTCAAGCCCAAGGTCGAACTCGAACAGTTCTGGCTGAAAGAAAACGGCTACAGCGAAACCGCCGACAGCGACGCGATGGCGCTGACGGTGGCCGACCGCACCAGCAAGATGACCACGGTGACGCCCACGCTGACGGCATCCTATTCGCTGGGCGCGATCTCGCCCGATTGGCGGCCGCTGACCTTCCAGCTCGAAGCCGGCCGCCGCGAGGTGCTGTCCGGCAAGCTCGGCAGCACCACCGCCTGGTTCAACGGCGGCGAGACTTACGACGCGGGAAGCGCCTTCACCATTACGCCCGAGAGCCTGAAGGGGGCATGGGTCAGCGAAGTCTCGATGCTGGCGGGCGGCTATGATTTCACCTGGAAGCTCTCCGCCCGCGCCGAACGGACCCAGGACGCCACCGACTTGTCAGCCCGCGCTTCGCTGAGCGTGGCGTTCTGACAAGGAGGTAACCCACGTCGTCCCGGACTTGATCCGGGACCGCTGGCAATTCTTGAGGCGGGAGCTATCGACAGCGCCTTGCCGAGAGGTGGGTTGGACACGGCCAGCGGTCCTGGATCAAGTCCGGGACGACGTATTTTCCGACGCGCTTCTCTCGTGTTGCCGCGCTCCTAAACCCCGCGCAGTTCCGTCAACCGGCGCTCCCAGGCGAGCGCATGTTCCACGATCTTCCCGAGATCGGCGTACTTCGGCTGCCAGGGCAGCGTCGCCTTGATCCGGCGATTGTCCGAGATCAGCGCGTCGGGATCGCCGGCGCGGCGGCCCTGCAGGCGGCGGTCGATCGTGCGATTGGTGACGCGGTCCACGGCGTCCAGCACTTCCAGCACCGAGAAGCCCTGGCCGTAGCCGCAGTTCATCGTCAGCGATTCCGTGGGTGCGGCGATCAGCTGTTCGAGCGCCAGGACGTGGGCATCGGCAAGGTCGGAGACATGGATGTAGTCGCGCACGCCGGTGCCGTCCGGCGTTTCGAAATCGGTGCCGAACACGCCGACATGCTCGCGCTTGCCCAGCGCCGCTTCCACCGCCACCTTGATGAGATGCGTGGCGCCCGCCGTAGACTGGCCGGTGCGGGCCTTGGGGTCGGCCCCGGCGACGTTGAAGTAGCGCAGCGCGCAGTAGTTGAAGGCATGGGCGCGCGATACGTCGCCCAGCATGATCTCGGTCATCAGCTTGGACATGCCGTAGGGATTGATCGGCTGCTTGGGGCTGTCCTCTGTAACCGGCGAAACTTTCGGAATGCCGTAGGTGGCGGCGGTGGAACTGAAGATGAAGTGCGGCACGCCCGCCTTGACCGCCGCGTCGATCAGGGCGCGGCTCTTGGCGGTGTTGTTGTGGTAGTACTTCAGCGGGTTCTCTACCGATTCCGGCACGATGATCGAGCCGGCGAAATGCATCACCGCCCGGGTGCCCTGTTCGCGGAAGATCCGCGCGAGCAGCGCGGCGTCCTCTATATCGCCTTCGTAGAGCGGCACGCCTTCGGGGATGGCGAAGCCGAAGCCGGTGGTGAGGTTGTCGATCACGGCGACCGGCCAGCCGGCATCCTTCAGGGCAAGAACGGCATGGCTGCCGATATAACCGGCCCCGCCGGTGACGAGCACGGGAATCTTGTCAGTCATGTTCCTGCCCTGCTGGACGATCGATCCGCCGGGCGGCCGAACGTTACGCTTATTCCTACCCTTTGACGGGCCGATCAAAGGGATAGGCGGCACGCTGCGCTGCGTCAAACCCAACTCGCTCCATTGCTGCGCCATCCTTTCGAGGGCGCTAACCAATTCGAGAGGCGTTAAGCTAAGAATTACTGCCTTTTAACTGAAATATCGCTGGGCAGCTCAGTTGAATGCCACATGAACGACCTTAAAGCGCCATGCTAACCATTGCATCGCCCGATCGGATTCGCCGCCATTTTGACCGGTTCATTCCGGCCAAGGGCAGTTCGACTTCGCACTTGCGGAAGAGATTTGCGACGTGCCGTTTTAGGATTGGGTTTCGCCGTTTTCGTGCCCCGCCCAGCCACTTGCACCCTCATGCGCAGCTGATTACCCGAATAGGCGATTGACAATGGCCTTATGGAGACGACCGTAAGTGCACTGCACAAGAAAATTTTCCGGGTTCGCTGTTCTCCTTTACGGCACCATCCTGACCGGCTGTACCTCTACCATGACGTCCAATCCGGATGTTCCGGTAGGGCAGGCCGCCTATCAGACCATTCCCGCCACCGTTCCGGCGCCCACCGTCTATGCGATCTCTCCAAAGGACGTCCTTCAGGTTCGCGTGCTGGGGGAACCGGACCTCTCGGTAGAGAAGTCGCGCGTGGACGAAGCCGGCTTCATCCAGCTTCCCCTCGCCGGCCAGATCAAGGCGGCGGGCCGCAGTGCCCCCGAAGTGACGAGCGAGGTCGCGGCCGTGCTGGGGCGCAAGTATCTGAAAAACCCCCAAGTCTCCATCTCGGTGGACGAGGCGGCGCCGCGCTTCGTTTCGGTCGAAGGCGAAGTGAAGGTGCCGGGCGTCTACGAGATGACCAGCAACACCACGCTGCTGGGCGCGCTGGCGCGGGCTCAAAGCCCGCTCATCACCGCCAAGCTGGACCAGGTGGTGATCTTCAGGACCATCAACGGCCAGCGCATGGCCGCGCGGTTTGATCTGAAGGACATTCGCGGCGGCGTCAGCCCCGATCCCATCGTCATGGATGGCGATGTCGTCGTGGTCGGGTTCTCGCAGATCAAGGGTCTTTGGCAGGATTTCCTGAGGACTGCCCCGATCTTCAATGCCTTCGCCGTCTTCGCGCGCTGACGGAGTGATCCGGCGGTCCAAGAGTGCCGATACCCGTCCGTTGAAAGGATAACCGATGTTGAATCCGGCAAGTGGCGGAACTGATCCTATGAAATATAGAATCGCCTTTTTGTCTCCGGTGCCCTTTTTTAAAGGAGGGGCGGAGCGATCGCTGTTCGATCTGATGGCCAATCCGCATATCGATCCCCTGCTGGTCGTGCCCGCGCAAGGCCCCGTGTCGGAGCAGGCGGCCAGTCGGGGAATCCCGGTGGAAGTCGTGGACTTCGGACAAGTGGCGGCGATCCGGCGGCCGGTGCGGCCGTCGAGCGTCAGCGCGGCGATGAGCGACTGGTTTGGCGCCGCGCGCAGGCTCAAGGATGTGACCCGGCGTCATGGCGCGCAGATCGTGCACAGCAACGGCCTGAAGGCGCACTGCATCGCCGGGCTTGCCCGCAAGCTGGGCGGCGAAGCCTGCGTATTCCACGTCAGGGACATCGCCGTGCGCGGTTCCGAGCGGCTGATCTGGAAGGGCCTCGCCCGCACGTCCGATCACACCGTGCTGGTCAGCCGCGCCTGCTGGCCGGGCGAGATGCTGCCGGGCAACGTTTCCGTGGTGTTCAACGGCGTCAAGCCGGACACCATGCCCGCGTCGCTCGACACGGCGATCCAGGCCCGCCGCACGGGCGGATCGCTGGTCGTCGGCATCTGCGGGCGCATCCATCCCTTCAAGGGTCATCACGTCGCGCTCGACTGGCTGGGCGCCGCGCATCGGCGCGGCCTTCGCATCACGCTGCTGGTGCGGGGCGAGGCCGAGGAAGAGGATCGTCCCTACCTCGAAAGCCTGAAGCGCCAGGCCGAAGCGCTGGGCCTCAGGGACTTCGTGCACTTCGAAGGCCGCTTCGAAGGGCTGGCCGCGATCTACAACGGGCTCGACGCGGTGCTTGTGCCGTCCGAGACGCCTGACCCGCTGCCGCGCTCGGTGATGGAGGCGATGTCGATGGGGTTGCCGGTGGTCGGCTATCCGGCGGGCGGCATCGTCGAGATGATCGATCATCGTGAAAACGGCTGGCTGGCGGGCGATGCCCAGGCTTTCTGCACGGCCATGGAGGAAATCTCCAGCCTTGGCCCGATGCTGGTGGAACTCCAGAAGAGCGCCGCGCGCACCGTGGCAGAGCGCTTCGGCATGGAGCGCATGCACCGGCAGGTGAACGACGTCTATTCGGCGGTGCTCGGCAGGTGATCGACTGGCGGCAGCATGGGAGTGGGCAGGGCGGGACTGTCCTGGGCACGGCGCGCCGCCGGGCGCGGCGGGCGCGTCTGCGCAATGCCGTGCTGGCGGGCGTGCTTTTGCTCACCCCCGGCGCTTTACTGGCCGCTGCCCTGCTGCTCCAGCCCGCCGCCGTCCGTTCCGAGCGCCATGTAGCCGCGCCGGTAGGCGACGTGGTGGGCATTGCCGGAAACAACCTCAAGCCCGCCGATCTTGACCGCATCGCCGCACTGGGCCTGCGCTATGTGCGCAGCGATTTCAGCTGGGCCGGGACCGAGCGCAAACCCGGCACTTACGACTTCGGCACTTATCTGGAATTCGCGCGGGAAGTTCATGCGCGCGGGATGCGGCCGCTGTTCATTCTCGACTACGGCAATCCGGTCCACACGCCGTTCACCAGGATCCAGTGGCGGGGCAAGGACGAGCGGCGCACTTCGCCGCCGGTCGCCCCGGACCAGATCAAGGCCTATAGCGACTGGGCTGCCGCCGCGGCCAAGGCTTTCGCCGCTTACGATCCGGTCTGGGAGGTCTGGAACGAGCCGGATCATCCTCGTTTCTGGCCGCCGAAGCCGGACGCCGCCGCCTATGGCCGCATGGCGCTTTCCGCCTGCCAGGCCATCCGCAGCGCCGACAGCGGTGCCGAGGTCTACGGCCCTGCCGCCGCCAAATGGGTGGACGGGGCGTTCCTTTCGGCGCTGGCGAGTTCGAAGGCCATGACCTGCTTCAGCCGGATCAGCGTCCACCCCTATCAGATGACCGGAGACGCCACCCGCGATGCCGGTCTCTGGGAAGGCCTGCGCCGCCGGATAGCGGCGGGCGGTCAGGTCTCGGCGCCTCGGATCGCCAATTCCGAATGGGGCCGCCCGGTCGTCGGCCGGGTCGATGGTGAAGCGCAGGCGCGTTATCTCGTCCGCACGCTGGTTTCCGCGCTGGCGGCCGATGTGGCGCCGAACGTCTGGTATTCCTGGAAGGACGCGGGCAGCGATCCCGACTACGACCAGCACCATTTCGGCCTGCTGCTGCCCGACGGCATGCCCAAGCCAGCCTACCATGCCTTGCGCACCCTGCTGAAGGAACTCGGCGCGATGCGCTATGCCTGCCCGGTCCGGCGGGCCGGGGTGGAGGGGGCGTTCTTTTCCGGGGACAGCGGGGTGGAGGCACTGGTCTGGGCCAAGACCGGCGCGGCCCTGCTGGAACCTGCGAAGCTGGCGCCATCCGGCTGGAAGGTCGCAGGGCTTCTCGACATGACCGGCAAGCCTCTTCCCGATGGCGAGCAGCGGCTGGGCAATGCCCCCGTCTACATGCGCCTGCGCCCCGCCTCCAGCGGCGCGCGCGCGGCGCTGAACTGCCCGCAGAACCCCTGAGCACGAACGAAACGAGCACGAGCGAAACGAGCATGAGCGAAATGAGCATCACCGGCCGCAACGGAGACAGCACGTCCATGACGCCGCGACGAATTCTCTTCATCATCCGCTCCTACCGGCCCGACCAGGTGGGCGGCGGCGCCAAGTCCGTGCAGACCCTGGCCGAGGGCCTGGTCGAGCGCGGGCATGACGTCCACATCCTGCGCCTGGCCCCGCGCGGAGAGGAAGCCGCGACCTTGCGTGCTGGCATGGAAGCCGGGGTGACCGGGCCGGGCAAGCCGACGCTGCACGTCCTGCCGATCCGCAACATCTACTGGCCTTACGACAAGCGCCGCCGCTCTCCGGCGATGAAGGCGGTGTGGCACACGCTGGACCTGTGGAACTTCCGCGCCGCGCGCGACGTGCGGCAGATGCTGGACATCATCCGCCCCGACGTGGTCAACACCAGCATCATCGACGGCTTCTCCACCGCGATCCTGCGCGAAGCCAAGCGCAGCGGTGCTCGGCTGATCCACACCATGCGCGACTACTACCTCATCTGCAGCCGCTCCGGCATGTACCGCGCGGGCGAGAACTGCACCTCGCTTTGCTCGGGTTGCAAGGTGGTGGCCGGCGTCAACCGCCGCCAGACGCGCAATGTCGACATGTTCCTGTCCAACAGCGCCTTCGTGGCCGAGACCCATCGCCGCCATGGTGCGTTCGGGGACGACAAGCCCTGTGCGGTGCAATGGAACGTCAACGATCGGCCGCTCGTGCCGGAACCGAGGGCGCTGGCGGACGGCGCGCCGATGGTGTTCGGCTATATCGGCCGCCTCGCGCCTACCAAGGGCGTGGAGAAGCTGATCGAGGCGGTCCGTCAACTGCCGCAGGGCGGTCGTCCCTGGACGCTGGTGATCGCGGGCGACGGCGAACCCAGCTATGTCGAGGGGCTCAAGGCGCAGGCGGCGGGCGATCCGCGCGTGAAGTTCCTGGGCTGGCAGGCGGCGGAAGACTTCTACGGCGCGGTGGACGTGGTGATCTGCCCCTCGGTCTACAACGAGCCGCTGCCCCGCGTGATCTACGAGGCCTATGGCTTCGCCCTGCCGGTCGTCGCCTCGCGCGTCGGCGGCAACCCCGAAGTCGTGACCCCCGGCGAGACCGGCGAGCTTTACGAAGGCGAGGACGCGGCGGAACTGGCCGAGAAGATCCAGCACTTCCGCACCCTCCCGGCGGACGCTTACGCCCATTACAGCGCGGGCGCGCTGGACATGGGCGCGGTGTTCACCTCCGGCGCGGTGATTGACCGCTACGAGAGCCATCTGGAGAAGCTGTTCGATGCGGCCTGAGCGCGAGATGGCGGTGACCTTCGGGGAGGTGCCGCCGGTTTCCTTCGTGGCGGCGAGCCTGCCGGTCGGGCGATTCAGTCCGAGCAGCGGCATTCTGCGCGCCTGGCAGCGCATGAGCGGCCTATGGGCCTCGGGGCCAGCGGGGCGTCTGCTCGCGCGGGCGATCCGGGGGCATATCCGGCGCGCCTACGGCTGCTACATCGCGCCGACCACGAAAGTGGGCGAGGCGGTCTACCTGCCGCACCCCGTGGGCGTGGTGATCGGCGACAATGCCGTGATCGCGGACGGCGTGACGATTTACCAGAACGTGACCATCGGCCAGGACGGCACAGCCGGGCGCTGCCCGCGCATCGGCGCCGGGGCGACGATCTTCGCGGGCGCGACGGTGATCGGCGATATCGATATCGGCGCGGGCGCGGTGATCGGCGCCAATGCCGTGGTGAAGTCTTCGGTTCCGGCCGGGCATATCGCCGTGGGCGTTCCCGCGCGCATTCTGCCGCCCTCGCGGAGAGCCGCGCCATGAGCGCCGCGCGCGCAATGGAAGGCGCGGGCCTGGTCTCGCTGTGGCAGCGCATGTGCCGCCTCCACCGGCGCGGCGGCGCGAGCCGGGCGCTGGCCAACGTGATCCGGCGCTACATCCACTGGCGCTACGCCTGCCACATCTCCCCGCTCTCGCGCCCGGCGGGCTGGATCAACCTGCCGCATCCGGTGGGCATCGTGATCGGCCACAATGTCGAGATCGGCGAAAACGCCACGATCTACCAGAACGTCACCTTGGGCCAGTCGGGCCGCGAGGAAGGCTATCCGGTGATCGGCGCGGATGCGGTGATTTATGCCGGGGCCGTGGTCGTCGGACCGCTGCGCATCGGCCAAGGAAGCCGGATCGGCGCCAATTCCGTGGTCCTGAGCGATGTGCCGGAAGGCGCTACATCGGTCGGCGCCCCGGCCCGGATCGTGACGCCGAAGCGCAAGGACCGTCTGGCCGGATGAAACTCGCCCACACGAAACTTGGCAGCATGAAACTTTCCAAGGGCGCGATCACCACGGCGGCGCTCGGCATTTCCAGCGGGCTCAATTTCCTGTCGCTGATCGTCTGGACGCACCTGCTCAGCCCGGCCGAGTTCGGCACTTACGCGCTCGTCTCGGCAACGGTGCTGTTCCTGAATGCCGCGATCTTCGAGTGGCTGCGCCTCACCGCCTCGCGCCTGCTCTACGATCCCTCGGCCGAGCACCAGCTCAATCCCGAGATCGCCAATGCGCTTTCCATGGTCTGTCTCGGGCTGATCCTGCTGCTGCTGCCGGTGGCCCTGTCGCTGCGCGCGTTCCAGATTCACTTCCTGGGCGTGGCGCCGGACTGGTGGCCGGCCATGTGGCTCTGGCTGTTTTCGGAAATGCTCTTCGCGATCAGCACCGTCACCGCGCGCCTGCGCCTGCTGAGCTGGCGCTTCTTCGCGATGATGACGCTGCGTTCCTCGCTCTCGCTGGCGGTGGGCGCGGTGCTGGTCTGGGTCTTCGACATGGGCGCGCTGGGCGTGGCGCTGGGCATCCTCGGCGCGCAGATCGGTTGCGCGGTGCTGGGCAACGTGACCGACGCCGCCTGGCGAGGCCTGCGGCCCTTCCGCGCCCGCCGCGCCGATCTCAAGGAAATCATGAGCTACGGTGCGCCGCTGATCGTCAGCTCGGGCCTGGGCTATGCCAGCGCCGTGGCGGACCGCTACATCGTCTCCTCCACGCTTGGCCAGGCGGCGGTCGGGCAATATTCGGTCTCGGTGGACCTGATGCAGAAGACCGTCATCTTCCTGATGCTGGCGGTCAACCTTTCCGCCTATCCCGCCATCGTCCGCGCTTTCGAGAACGACGGACGCGAGGCGGGTGAGAAGATCCTGGCCGAGAACTTCATCGTCTACCTGATGATCGGCGCCCCGGCGGCGGCGATCCTGGCGGCGCTCTCTCCGGGGGTGGCGCGGCTTTTCGTCGGCCCCTCGTTCCGCGACACCGTGGCCATGCTGCTGCCCTACGTGGCGATCGCGGCGATCCTGAAGGCGCTGACGACGTTCCACCTCTCGGTCGCGCTGCAACTGGTCAAGAAGACCAAGTTGCTGATCATCTCGCCTGCCGTCAATCTGGCGCTGCTGGTGCCGAGCGGGATCGTCGGCGTGAAACTGGCGGGCCTTGCCGGCATGGCGATCGGCATCGCCATCTCGCAGATCGGCAGCTTCGCCTTGTTCTATCTGGTGGTGAGCCGCCATGTCCGCACCCCGCTGCTGACGCGTTCGTCGCTGTTCGTGGTCGTGCTCTCGCTGGCCCTCGGCGCGGCGCTGGTGCCGCTGCGCGGCTTCAGCGAGCCGATCGCCTGCCTCGGCCTGCTGGCGGCGGCGGGGCTGGTCTACTGCTTCGTCATCTGGCGCGGACGCGGCTGGATCATGCGCAACAGCCAGAGCTGGAGCCCGGCATGAACGCCGATACCTATTATCGGCCTGTTCCCCGCCGTCCTGTCCAGTCCCAGCCCGGCCCGCGCGGCCCAGGAAGGCGCAGCTTCGCGACGCTTCTGACGACGCTGACCGGCGGCGCCGTGCTGCTGATCGTGGCGCGCGAAGTCTTCGGCGGGGCGGCGCGCTATTATTTCGACCGCTTCGGGCTTGGCCCGCTCTGGTTCGTGCCCGATCTGGCGGTGATCGCAGTCGTGATGATGCGGCTGCTGCTGGCCGCGGTGACCTTGCGCCTGCCCACGCCGCTGATCTGGCTCTTCGCCGCGACCGGGGTGCAGATGGCAGTAGGCATGATCGTCTATCACAACCCGGTGGCGGTGTTCTCGGGCTTCAAGCTGCTCTGCCCGATCATCGCCGTGCTCATGCTGCCGCCGGGCTATATCAACGCGAAGTGGTGGCGCACCGTCTGCCTGGTGCTGCTGGCGCTCGGCATCGCCGGGGTGGCGGCGGACACCCGTATGACCATGCCCTGGACCGGCTATTCCGTCTCGCAGTTCGGCGTAGAACGCGAGGCGGGCCGCGAATGGTGGATCCACGGGCAGGAGCGTATCGCCGGGCTCGGCGCCGCCAGCAGCGCCTCGGCCAGCGTCCTGCTGCTGCTGGCGCTGATCGTGCTGCGGCAGGCCCGTGCCTGGCATGTCCGCCTGCTGATCTACGTCGCGACGCTCTGGGCGCTGAACACCACGACTTCGCGCACCAACCTCATCGCGCTGGCCGTGGCGATGATCGTGGACTTCTGGCCATGGCACTGGTTCCAGAACCTCGGCCCGGGCCGCAAAACGCTGGGCGCGCTGCTCTCGATCTGCTTCTTCCTGCCTGCGCTGGCCGGGCTCTGGCTGTTGGCGATCGACGGCGTGGGCGAGATATCGGTGGGCATGAGCAGTACGGTCGTGCGCCTTCACGTCACCTGGCCAGGCGTATGGGACATGATCATGGACGGCGGCCCGGCCACCGCGCTGCTGGGCCACGGCTTCGGATCGGTGGGGCCGGCGGCCTTCTACACCGGGGTCTATGTCTCGCCGTTCAGCGCGGTGGACAACCTGTTCCTCTACATCTTCTACCAGTTCGGCCTGTTCGGCGTGCTGATGGGCGTGGAACTGATCCGCAGGCTGGTGCGCGTGCCCCGGCCGGACCGTCACATCGGTTTCGTGATCGCGATCCTTTCCGCCACGATCAATTGCCAGGGCGCCGCACCGCTGGTGCTGATCGGCCTCGCCGCCTCGCTCGGCGCCTATCCGGCGCTGGCGAACAACGCGAGGAATGCAGGGCGCAAGGCGATCCGCATGCTGCCGAAGCCGCGCTCCACGCCGGGCGCCTGGCAGCCCCGGACGCTCTGATGACGAACCGAGGAAGCCATGAGAATTAAGGGCCTGGACGCCGCGCGCGGCGCGGCGATCGTCTTCGTCGTGTTCGGCCACGTCTGGCGCGGGTTGGACGGACAAGGACTCGTTGAACCGCGCCTGTTCGAGACGATCGACCGCGCGGTCTATCTCTTCCACATGCCGGTGTTCTTCCTGATTTCCGGCATGCTGTTCAAGGCACCGCAGAGCTTGCGGGGCGGCCTTTCACGCAGCGCCTTCAACCTGCTCTGGCCGATGTGCCTCTGGGCCTGGGTCGAGGGCTGCGTCCATCTCGTCACCGGCGCGGGCAACAAGGGGCGGATCTCGCCTTTCGAAGTGCTGGCCTATCCGTTTCCGCCCAAGAGCGTGTTCTGGTTCCTGCTGGCGCTGTTCCTGTTCCAGGCGGCGGCGATGCTCCTGCGCGGGCGAGCGGCCGCTGCCCTGATCGCGGCCGGCAGCGTGGCCCTTGTCGCGATCGCGCAGCCGCAGGGGCTGACCGGCCAGATCCTCCAGCACGCGCCGTTCTTCTTCGTCGGCCTGCTGGCAGGCACCCGCTGGTTGGAGAAGGGGCTGCCGCTGGCCGCCAGTCTCGCCGCTTTCGCCTTGGCTGAGGGCGTCGCCTGGGCGCTGGCGGTTTCGCCTTTCGAGACTGTGCCCGCCTATATCTGCGGCTTCGTCGCCTGCGTGGGCTTTCTCGGAATCTGCCTGAACGGCCCCGCCCTGGTCCGCAAGCTGGGCGAGCGGACGATGCCGATCTACCTCACTCACATCATCTTCGCGGCCGGTATGCGGGTCGTGCTGACGCGGCTCGGCCTGAAGGACGTGGCGACGGTGGTACTGGTCTCGACGGCGGCGGGCGTTGTCCTGCCGCTGATCCTGTTCGAGATATCGCGACGCTTGGGCCTCGCGGGGATATTGGGCTTCGAACCGCTGCGAAAGCGCCGCGCAGACACGATCATCGCGCCGCCCGAGGGGCACGGCATACAGGCATGAAAAAAGGGGCCGCGTCGGCGACGCAGCCCCTTTCCCGGTGGAGCCTGAGCTATCAGACCTGATAGTAGTCGCGATACCAGTCCACGAACTTGGCCACGCCTTCGGTCACCGATGTCGTCGGGCGATAGCCGGTAAGCTCCTGGAGCAGCGAGGCGTCGGCCCAGGTCGCGGGCACGTCTCCGGGCTGCATCGGCATCATGTTGATTTCGGCTTTCATGCCGGTCGCGGTTTCGATCGCGCGGACGAAGTCCATCAGCTGCACCGAATCCGAGTTGCCGATATTCACCGCGCGCCACGGCGCCACCGGCGAAAGGCTGTCGTGACCGGCGATGTCCTCGGCGCTTTCAGGGCGGACCGGGGCGCTGTCGATCAGCAGGCGGATGCCCTGGACGAGATCCTCCACATAAGTGAAGTCACGCTTCATGTCGCCGTGGTTGTAGACGTCGATCGGCTTGCCCGCGAGGATGTTCTTGGTGAACTTGAACAGCGCCATGTCTGGGCGACCCCAGGGACCGTAGACCGTGAAGAAACGGAACATCGTGATCGGCAGACCGTAGAGATGGGCATAGGAATGCGCCATCGCTTCATTGGCCTTCTTGGTGGCCGCATAGAACGACATCTGCGTATCGACCTTGTGGGTCTCCGCATAAGGCATCTCTGTATTGGCGCCGTAGACCGATGATGTGGATGCCATCAGCATGTGCTGCGGCGGATAGGCGCGCGCGGCTTCCAGCAGTTCGAAAACGCCGATCAGGTTCGCCTCGACATAGGCGCGCGGGTTGTCGATCGAATAGCGCACGCCCGCCTGCGCGGCGAGGTTGACCACGATGTCCGGGCGCTCATCCGCGAAAAGCTGCATCAGCCGCTCGGGGTCTTCCAGCTTGCCCTTGATGAAGCGGAAGTGCTCGTTCTGGCTGAGCATCGCCAGGCGGCGCTCCTTCAGGGCGACTTCGTAGTAATCATTCAGGCTGTCCAGACCGATTACGCGAAAACCGTCATCCAGCAGTCTGCGACAAAGGTAGTACCCAATAAAACCCGCGGCACCCGTAATCAAAGCCGTGCGGGGGGCTGCCTTGCCGACGACGTCATCAGTCATGCTAAAGTCCAGATTTTGTGGAGATGTCCGCACTTTCTGAAGGCTTCACGCAGACTTGGCAAGTCGTCCGAAAGGGCAGGTGTCCGACTAGCGGAACGGGTGGCCGACAGTTTCGCTCCGGTTGTTCGCAGTCGAGACCGCGAAATGATTTTCGCCAGCCATCCTACAAATCGATTGCAGCGGAGGATCTTCAACGCTGCCGGGCCGATGCAAACCTTTCGCACCGCAACAATGGCCTGACACAGGCTCCGCGATCCTGCCGTCCCCGGATGTCGCCATACGGTCAAGCGAGCCTTCCGGTTGGTAAATCGCGTCTAAACTATTATTTCCTTTCAGATAGATGTATCAAAGATGAACACCCTGGAGTGGCCTATCGATCCGTTTCGATCCGCGAATCGGACCTCCGTTTCGTGAACAGACCGCCCTAACCGAGATGCTCGTAACGAACCGGTTCGGCTGGAAATTGGGTGCGCCGCAGCATTCCGATCAGGGCCGGAAGGGAACGATTTGCGGATAGAGCCGAATTCCGTCGCGTTACTGCACCCGATTATCCCATATTTTCCCGAAGCGCTTGAACCGCCAGCCGATCCTCGGCAGAGCACGGACAGCCCATCGGTAGCGGTTTCATGGGCCGGAACTTTCCGATATCCCCGCGTCGGAAGCGCCGGATCACCCTGCCGGCGCGCACTTGCCGAACCTGCCCAGTCGGGCGGTCAGAGGAGCAGAGATGAAGATCGCGGTTGCTGGCGTTGGATATGTCGGTCTTTCGAATGCGCTGTTGCTGGCGCAGAACCATGAAGTTGTGGCGAAGGACGTCGTCCCTGCCAAAGTGGACATGATCAATGCCGGCCGGTCCCCGATCGTCGATACCGAATGCGAGGCTTTCCTCCGCCGGGACGACCTGAACTTGCGCGCCACCCTCGATCCGGTGGAGGCTTACAGCGGCGCCGACTATGTGATCATCGCCGCTCCGACCAACTACGACGAAGTGACCAATCGCTTCGACACCACGCTGGTAGAGGCCGTGATCCGCGAAGTCATGGAACATGCGCCCGATGCGGTCATGGTCATCAAGTCCACCATCCCGGTCGGCTTCACCACCGCGACGGCGCAGGCCATGGGCACCCGCAACCTGATCTTCAGCCCCGAGTTCCTGCGCGAGGGCAGGGCGCTGCACGACAATCTCCACCCCAGTCGTATCGTGGTGGGCGAGCAGTCGGAGCGGGCGAAAGTCTTTGCGGAACTGCTGCTGGAAGGTGCGATCAAGAAGGACGTGGAAGTTCTCTTCACCGATCCTTCCGAAGCGGAAGCGATCAAGCTATTCGCGAATACCTATCTCGCCATGCGCGTCGCCTACTTCAACGAACTGGACAGCTATGCGCTCTCGCGCGGGCTGGAGGCGCGCCAGATCATCGAAGGCATCGGCCTCGATCCGCGTATCGGTTCGCACTACAACAACCCTTCGTTCGGTTACGGCGGATACTGCCTGCCGAAGGACACGAAGCAGTTGTTGGCCAATTACCATGACGTGCCGCAGACCATCATCGGCGCCATCGTCGAGGCGAACCGCACGCGCAAGGATTTCATTTCCGACACGATCCTGGCCCGCAGACCTAAAGTCGTGGGCTTCTACCGACTGGTGATGAAGGCCGGCTCCGACAATTTCCGCCAAAGCTCGATCCAGGGCATCATGAAGCGCATCAAGGCCAAGGGCATCGAAACGGTGCTCTACGAGCCGAGCTACCCGGACGACACCTTCTTCAACACCCCGGTCGAAGCGGATCTGGAAACGTTCAAGCGGCGGGCCGACGTGATCGTCACCAACCGCATTTTGCCGGAACTGGACGATGTGCGGGACAAGGTGTTCTCACGCGACCTGTTCGGCTCCGACTAAGCCTAAACTGAAGATCCGCTCCCCTTCGAAGGACCACTTACGCCATGAAACATAGTGTTCCTGTCGCCCAGGCACCCGCAACGGGGAGCGAGGCGCTGATCCATGGCGAGCGCATTGCGCTCGTCCATGACTGGATTCCGGTGATCGCCGGAGCAGAGCGGGTGCTCCAGCAAATGGCGCACTGCACGCCGGGCAGCGACATCTACACCCTGTTCAACTTCCTGCCCGAAGAGACGACGCATGTGTTCTTCGGTGAAGATCACCGTATCCACACCTCGGGACTGAACGACCTTCCGCTGGTGGAGCAGTATTACCGCTTCCTCCTCCTGCAATCGACCCGCGCCATCGAAGGCTTCGACCTGTCGGAACACGACGTGGTACTCAGTTCCTCTGCCGCGCTGGCGAAGGGCGTGATTACCGGGCCGGGGCAGTTGCATGTCAGTTACGTCCACAGTCCCGCCCGTTATGCCTGGGATCTGACTCACGAATACATTGCCACCGTGGGTGGGACGCTGGGCGGATTGAAGCGGGCCGTCGCGCGCGAGATGATGCATCGCTTCCGGCTATGGGACATGCGCACCGCGCAGAGCGTGGATCACTACCTTGCCAATTCGCAGTTCATCGCGCGGCGCATCTGGAAGATCTACCGCCGCGAGGCGCAGGTCATCTATCCGCCGGTCAACACCGGCAACTTCGTGCCCGGCACTGCCCCGCGCGGGGACCACTTCGTCACCGCGTCTCGCCTGGTGCCCTACAAGCGGGTGGAAATGATCGTGGAAGCCTTCAACCGCCGCCCCGATCTGCATCTTCGCGTTATCGGTGATGGACCGGACATGAAGAAAGTGCGGCAGATCGCGGGACCGAACGTCGAGATCCTGGGCCATGTCCCGTTCGAGCAACTGATCGCGGAGTTCCAGACGGCGCGCGCCTTCGTCTTCGCTGCCCTTGAGGATTTCGGCATCGTGCCCGTTGAAGCGCAGGCATGTGGGACACCGGTGATCTGCCTGGGCAAAGGCGGCACTGCGGAAACCGTGCGACCGCTCGGAGAAGGCGCGGCTACCGGAGTGTGGTTCGAGGACCAGACCGTGGAAAGCCTTGTCGGCGCGATCGACCGGTTCGTCGAAGGCGAAGGCGACATCCATGCCGAGGACTGCATCGCCAATGCCGCCAGCTTCGGCGAAGAGCGGTTTCGGCAGCAGTATTCCGAGTGCGTCAATAGTTTCATTAGCTGATAGACTATACGCGGCGCAGTCGAATCGGTCTTATACTTGAGCCAGGCAAAGCCGGGGCAAGCGATGCGCTTGGCCCGGCTTTTTGCGTGCGGTGTGCCAATGCCCTGAAACGGCGCAGATAACCGGGCTTACGAATCCTCCGGGTCCAGACCTGGCCCCGAGCCATCGCTTCCAGTCGATGCAATCGGTTTTACTATCAGGGCATCTACGCGGAGTTTTGCCGCACTGCGGTGGAAAGGCTTGAAACTGCGACGAGAGGGTGGGTGTAGTGGCGAAATGGCGCCATCCCGGTTTGCCCCTCATTGTGCAGCGCGATATAGTCGAAGCAGACGATCGACCTGTATAACGCAGTTCCAGGAGGACTCATGAAGCAGAGAAGCGCGCCGCCTTCGACGATGGCTGCCAGCGTCGCGATGATCGGCGATGCTTCGGGTTGCGGAAATTATACCGCAGACATCTGCTCCATGACTGAATGATATCTGATCTGGCCGAAACTATTTCAATACAAACTGCGGATGTTGTTGGCCGGCAGGATCGTAAAGGCCGGCGGGAACGGTGATCCGAGGGCAGTAGCCCTGGTATCCGATCTGCAATCATAAGGAAGAAGCTCTGTCTGGGTCGTTAGCTGACAAGCGCACGGTTTTCGTGCCGAAAGGTCGAGTGGCCGGTTTCCGGGCGAGCAGTCGCGCGGTGCAGGCTGGGTTCCTGGTGTTGGCCGCTCTTCTGTTCGGCGGCGGAGGTTCCGGCGCCGGCCTGGCCAACCTTGTCGTGCAACTCGTTGCCCTGGCCCTTCTGGCCGTCAACGGTTCGGCGGTGAGCGCGTTCTTTCGCTCGGCGCCGCGCGGATTCGTCGTCCTCATCGGCATGACGCTGATCTTGCCGCTGCTCCAGCTGGTGCCCTTGCCGCCTGCGATCTGGCAGGCATTGCCCGGCCGCGAATTCGCCGCGCAGGCTCTCGAAGTCACGGGCGGTGCCGATGTATGGATGCCGTTCTCGCTCGAACCGAACCGAACCGCGATCGCCTTTCTTTCGCTGATACCGGCGCTGGCGGCCCTGGTGCTGGCCTGGCAGCTTCCACGAGAGGACCGCCGCGGGCTGCTGATGGTCGTGGTGGCATGCGGGCTCGTCGTGGTTCTGCTGGGGGCGCAGCAACTTGCAAGCGGCAACCGCCACCTGGTGTTCTATGCCGAGAACCTTGGCTCCCCCGATCTCCAGGGCACTTTCGCCAACCGTAACACCGGCGGGCTGATGCTGAACATTGCGCTTGTAGCGCTTGTCGGCGTGTTTCCGCTGCGTCAGATTCGCGCGATCTGGACGCTGGGCGGGATGGCCACCGCGGTGCTCCTGATCGTCGGCGTCGTCCTCACCCGCTCGCGGTCCAGCATGACGCTTCTGCTCGTTCCCGCGGCGCTGGCGCTCTGGCGCTGGTTGCGCTGGCGACGCCCCGCCTTCAACAGGCGCGCGGCCTTCGCGCTTGCCGCCGCGCTGGTCGTGGTGGCGGGAGCGGCGGGCGTTCTCGCCACGAACCAGCGCGTGCAGAGTGCCTTCGGCCGGTTCGACGCGGTCGAGGACGAGCAGCGCCCGCTGATCTGGAAGGACACCGTGGTCGCCATCGGGCGCTTCATGCCGGTGGGCAGCGGTATCGGCAGCTTCGACGACGTTTTCCAGGCCGACGAAGCCCTGGAAAACCTCAGCTACGGCCGGGCCCAGCGCGCGCATGACGATTTCCTGGAGGCGGCTCTCGAATCCGGTCTGGTCGGCATCGCGCTGGTGCTGGGCTGGGCCTTCGTCCTGGCGCGATCCGGCGTGCAGGCGCTTCTTCGTGGCGGCAGCGGACTGGCGGCGGTGGGCATTTTCGCCCTGATCGCGCTCCAGTCGATCACCGACTATCCGTTGCGCAGCCAGACGCTGCTCTGCCTGTTCGGCCTCATGCTGGCGCTGCTGATCGGCAGCCAGGGCCCAAATGGTGAGGCTGATGGCGAAGAGGATGGCGCCCGCAGCGCACAAAGGCCGCGACGGACCAGCGGCAGGCCGGACGCCGCCCGGCATTCCAGCACGGATCTTCTGAAACGATGAACGAAATTCGGGTCAACCACTACTCGCGTGGAAACGATAACAAGGCGGGATACATCTTGAACCAAGCTTTTCTCGATCGGGTCGATCTGGAAGGATCCGCTTATCCGGAGGAGTCCGGCCCGGACCTGACGGCGCTGTTGAAGACCATCATGGGCATGGTGCGCCGGAACCTGGCCCTGATCGCGGCGATCGTCGGCGCGACGCTGGTGCTGGGCGTGATCGTGACCTTGCTGATCGCGCCGCGCTATAGCGCCGAGGTCCGCGTGCTGATCGAGGATCAGGCGGACCAGATCATCGAAGGCAGCGAACTTCAGAAAGTGACCAACGTGCAGGACGCAGAGCGTTTCCTGCAGACCCAGCTGGGCATCATCCAGAGCCGTTCGCTGGCCGAGAGCGTGGTCGAAAGCGGCCGTCTGGACCGTGATCCCGCTTTCTACGAGGCGATGGGCGTCGACATGCCGACGCAGGAAGACGTGCTGAAGTCCGGCGGCGCCAAGAAGCTGGACCAGATGCGCAAGGAAGCTTCGATCGAGTCGCTGCTGCGCAACCTCACGGTAACGCTGCCGCCGGACAGCCGCATCGTCAGCATCAGCGTCAGCAGCCGCAGCGCTGCCTATTCCGCCAAGCTGGCCCAGCTCTATGGCGAGCGCTACATCGAGCGGAACCTCAACCAGAAGTACGACAGTTCGTCCTACGCCCGCCGCTTCCTGGCCGACCAGCTGGACGAGGCACGCGCGAAGGTCACCCAGTCCGAGCGCGATCTCAACCAGTATGCCAGTGCCGCCGGGCTGATCCGCGTCACCAGCCAGGGCCAGGACGGCAACCAGGAATCGGTGCTTTCGGTCACCAACAACAGCCTCGTCCAGCTCAATGACGCTGCGGCCAAGGCCACGGCCGACCGGATCGCCGCGCAGGATCGCTGGTTGACGGTGGCCAAGGCGACGCCGCTCGCCATGCCGGAAGTCAATTCCAATCCGGCGGTGTCGGGATTGCTGGCTGAGAAGGCCAAGGTAGAGGCCGCGCTGGCCGAAGAACGCACCCGCCACCTCGACGACTTCGTCACGATCAAGTCGAAGCAGGCGGAAATCGCCGAGTACGACCGGCGCATCGGGGCCATCGCCGATTCCATCAAGAAATCCGCCTATCTCGAATACCAGTCTGCGGTGGAGCGCGAGAAGACCTTCTCGGGCCAGGTGGATTCGCTAAGGGGAGAGGCGCTGAAGGAGCAGGATCGCGGCGTCCAGCTGGCCGTGCTGAAGCGCATCGCCGATACCAACAAGACGCTCTACGACACGCTGCTCTCGCGCTACAACCAGCTCAACGCCACGGCGGGCGCGTCCTCCAACAACCTGACGCTGGTCGACAAGGCCGAAGTGCCGGCAAAGCCCTATTCGCCGCGCCTGGTGGTGAATATCGCCGCTTCGCTGGTGCTGGGCCTGATCCTCGCCGCCGGCGCCGTGCTGCTGCGCGAGATCTTCGACGACGCGATCCGCTCGCCCGAGGATGTGGAGCGCAAGCTGGGCATGCCGCTGCTCGGCCTGGTTCCGCTGGAGAAGGGCGGCGACGTTGCCGGTCATCTCGACGACCGCCGATCGCGGGTCAGCGAGGCCTATCGCTCGCTTGTCACCAACTTGCGCTATTCGACCGCGACCGGCCTGCCGGAAGTGCTGATGGTCACCAGTTCGCGCGAGGGCGAAGGCAAGTCGACCACGGCCCGCGCCGTCGCCCACGACATCGCGGTTCTGGGCAAGCGGGTGCTGCTGGTGGATGCCGACTTGCGGCGCCCGACGCTGCACAACTTCGCCGCAGACCGCAAGGCGACCGGCCTGACCGACGTGCTGACCGGCGAAAAGACCTTCGATGCCGCGCTCCAGCCGGCCGAGGTGCCGACGCTGCGCTACATGTCGGCCCTGCCCGCGCCGCCGGACCCGGCGCTGATCCTTGCCGGTGAAGGCCTCAATCGCTTCATGGAAGAGGCGCGGCGCAAGTTCGACGTGGTGGTGATCGATTCCCCGCCGCTGCTGGGCCTGTCGGACGCGGCGCTGCTGGCCAACCATGCCGACGGCGTGCTGTTCATGGTCGACGCCTCCAGCTTCCATCGCGGCGCGGTGAAGTCGGCGCTGCGCCGTCTCGCCCTGATCAAGGCGAACATGCTGGGCGTCGTGCTCAACCGCTTCGACCCCAAGGTCGGCGGCGAGGACTACAACTACTACGCGGCCAGCTATTACAGCTACGGCGAGAAGGACTGACCCACGATGACATCGCTCTTCGGCCGGGTGGCGTGGATCGTGGTTCTGGGGATCGTCGCGGTCGCGGCGGTGGGCCTGCAAATGGACCGGGAAGGGCGCCGCAATTTTGCCGTCGCACAAGCGGTGCCGGCGCCCTTCCGGTCGTCGTCGCTCGAATCGCTGGCGCATGCGGCCTACGACGCCGGTAACGTCGAGGGCGGGCTGGCGCTTGCGCGCGACATGGTGCGGCGTCGGCCGATTCCTTCCGAAGGGCTGGCGCTGCTGGCCTATGGGCAGCTCCAGAAGGGTGACCAGGACGCGGCGCTGCAATCGGTGATCATGGCCGGCGATCGCGGCTGGCGGGACCGCTTCACCCAGGAGACGCTGGTGATGCTGGCGCTTCAGGCCGGAGAGTGGAGCATTGCCGCGCAGCGCACCGTTGCGCTCTGGCGGATCGGCATCAACGACGATCGTCTGAAGGCGATGACCGCCGACCTGCTGTCGCAACCGCGCGGGGTGGATGCCTTCACCGCCCAGGTCGGCCGGGAGAAATACTGGGCAAACGCCTTTCTTCCCTGGGCCGGCGCTGCCCTTGCACCCCCGGCATTGGCCGAGGTCGCCTCGACGATGGCCCGCAAGGGGGCGCGGGTGGACTGCGCGGCGCTTTCTCCGCGCACGCTGACTCTGGTTCGGTCGGGCAGGGCGGAGCCTGCCTCGATCCTGTGGCGCAACCTGTGTGCGAACGGCCATTTCACCGAACCCGCCGCCTTCGCCTTTCGCGAGGATCTGGGCGACGACGCCCCCATCGGGCCGTTCGACTGGCAATACCCCGAAGTATCTGGCGTGGACCGCACCTTCTCGCGCGGCAAGCAGGGCCCGGTTCTGGCCTATCGCAACCGCGAGCCGCTGCGCAGCGTGATCGCCAAGCGCAATGCCGTCCTGAAGGCGGGCAACTATACCGCCAGGCTCGACGGCGCGGCCCACGCGGAGGCGGGTTTCCGCCCGATCGTGTTCCAGATCATCTGCTACGCGCGCGACGGCAGCGCCCGGCGCCTGGGCGACGCGGAAATGAGTTCGGGATCGACCGACTTCTTCATCCCGGACACCTTCTGCGACAGCCAGGAACTGGTGTTCCTATCCGGTCGCGGCGAGGGCGAGATCAGCAACCTGACGATTACGCCGCAATAAAGGGTCCGTTTGGAAATTCGCTGAAGGCGAATTTCGCGGCACCAGCCCGCGCCCCCACCCTACCACCCAACGAGTATCCTGCGGGTGGTAGGGTGGGGGCGCGGGCCGGTGCCGCACCGAAAATGCCCTCCTGGGCATTTTCAAGACAGCCTCTTGGAAAGCGAACGAACCGGGAAGTCCCCGGCAAGTCGAGAGAGATTTCGGCTAGGTACCTGCCCGAATGGCTGACTTGCCGCGAGAGCAGGCGGCAAGGATAAGTTCGCCCGATCCACATCTCCGAGTTTCATAAGGAAATGGAAGCGCCATGAAGATTGCGATGGTAGGTTCAGGCTACGTCGGCCTTGTCTCGGGTGCCTGCTTTGCCGATTTCGGGCATGAAGTCGTCTGCATCGACAAGGACGAAACCAAGATCCAGCGGCTGCTCCACGGCATGATGCCGATCTACGAGCCGGGCCTTGCCGAACTGGTGGAATCCAACGTCGCCGCCAAGCGCCTGTCCTTCACCACCGACCTTGCCGAGGGCATTGCCGGGGCGCAGGCGATCTTCATCGCCGTGGGCACGCCGTCGCGTCGCGGGGACGGCCATGCGGACTTGTCCTATGTCTACGCCGTGGCGCAGGAAGTGGGCGAGCATCTGTCGAACGATGCGGTGATCGTCACTAAATCCACCGTGCCGGTGGGAACCGGCGACGAAGTGGAGCGCATCATCGGCGCGTGCAATCCGGCGCATCGCTTCTCGGTGGTCTCCAACCCCGAATTCCTGCGCGAAGGTGCGGCGATCGGCGATTTCAAGCGTCCGGATCGCATCGTCATCGGTGCCGAGGACGACTTCGGCCGGGACGTCATGCGCGAGGTCTATCGCCCGCTGTTCCTCAACGAATCGCCCATCCTCTTCGTCAGCCGCCGCTCCTCGGAACTGACCAAATATGCCGCCAACGCCTTCCTCGCAGTGAAGATCACCTTCATCAACGAGATGGCCGACCTCTGCGAGAAGGTGGGCGGCAACGTGCAGGATGTCGCCCGCGGCATCGGCCTGGACAATCGTATCGGCTCGAAATTCCTACATGCCGGGCCGGGCTATGGCGGATCATGTTTCCCGAAAGACACCTTGGCCCTGCTCAAGACGGCCGAGGATTACGACAGCCCGGTCCGCATCGTCGAGGCCGTGGTCAAGGTCAACGACGCGCGCAAGCGGGCCATGGGCCGCAAGGTCGTGGACGCGCTCGGCGGCGTGGAAGAGGCGCGGGGCAAGCGCGTCGCCATGCTGGGCCTGACCTTCAAGCCCAATACCGACGACATGCGCGATTCGCCCTCGATCGCCATCGCCCAGACCCTGGCCGACGCCGGTGTAAGCGTTGCCGCCTACGATCCCGAAGGGATGGAGCAGGCCCGCCCGCTGATGCCCGGTGTCGAGATGAAGCAGGATCCCTATGCCGCCATCGAGGGGGCCGACGCGGTGGTGCTCGTCACCGAATGGGATGCCTTCCGCGCTCTGGATCTCGCCCGCATCAAGGCCATCGCGAAGGCCCCGGTGCTGGTCGACTTGCGCAATGTCTACAAGCCCGAGCACGTCCGTGAAGCCGGCTTCACCTACCTCTCGATCGGGCGGGGAACTTCCGCGAAGGAGAAGAGCCGGGACGGAGAACTGGCCGCCGTTCCCGCCTGAGTGTTGCCACCGGCCAGCCCCGGATTCGAGCTTGTCTCGGGTTCGGGGTTTGGCTTTTTTCGAAAGAAAGTAATGGGTTCGCGCGAACCCTTAAACTCCTGATTCTACCTTCAGGCGCAGCCCTCAGGCCAGCGCGAAATGCTGGACGATCTGCGAATCCAGGGGCTCGGCGAAGCGCACCGAAAGGCTGCGCGAATCCTTGCGCGTGGCAGTGGCGGCGAAGGGGCCGACGGCGCCGATCCACAGCGTCAGATCGCCTTCGATGCCCGCCACGGGAGCATCGGCTTCAACGGCGCAGCCAAGGCTGGCGAGGTCGGAAATGCGGACGGCGGTCGAACCGCCGGCGCTGACGCATTCGCCGTAGAGAGTCGTATCCATAATCTTCAGTGCCTGTTCTTCGAACCCGGTTTCCCGAGATCCTTCTGGTCATCCTGCGGCCCGCGACTTTGCCGCGTGACCTTGCGGAATCACTTCCGCATTTCCCTTCTTAGTGTCGTTAGAGGTCAGATTGGTGGCAGGCGAGTGACGTTTTGCGAATGACGGCGATTTTCATGGTGAATGCTGGTTCTTACGGGTTAAAGCATTTTCTAATCAGGTGGAATCACCTGATGACTCGGAAAATGCGGCAAACCAGAAACTTAGAGCGGTTGATCCGGTGCAACCGGATCAACCGCTCTAGCCCGAGGGGCAATGGGCAGCACGAAATCGCAGGCGATGCTGCGATGCCGTGCTGCAACAAATCCGCAGCAAAAAGTGTCAGGCCGCCTCGCCCTGCGTGGTCTTCGTAGCCTTCTGCGAAGCCTTGCCGACCAGCGCCGCGACGAAATCCTGACGCCAGCGCTGCACGTCGTTCTCCCGCACCGAGGCCAGCAGCCGGGCATGGCGCTTGCGCCTTTCGGCCAGCGGCATGTCCAGCGCCTTGCGGATGGTTTCCGCAACATGTTCGATCGAGTGCGGATTGACCTGGAGCGCGTCCTTGAGCTGATGCGCGGCCCCGGCGAATTGCGACAGGATCAGCACGCCGGGATTTTCCGGATCCTGCGCGGCGATATATTCCTTCGCCACCAGGTTCATCCCGTCGCGCAGCGGCGTGACGAGCCCGATGTCCGCCGCCCGGTAGAACCCGGCCAGTTGTTCGCGCGGGTAGCCCTGGTTGACGTAGCGGATGGGCACGAAGGCCACGTCGGCATGGGCCCCATTGATATGCCCGGTCTTGCGCTCCAGATCCTCGCGAATCTGCTGATAGCTGGCTACGTCCCCGCGTGAGGGCGGCGCGATCTGAAGCAGTACCGCCTTGCCGGCATCCTGAGGATTGTCGGCCAGGAAGCGCCCGAACGCCTCGAACCGCTCGCCCAGTCCCTTGGAATAGTCGAGCCGGTCGACACCGATCAGGATCTTGCGGCCGCGCACACTGGACTTGAGGCGGTCGTGCGCCTCCTTGGCCTCGGGGCCTTGGGCGGATTCGGTGAATTCCTGGAAGTCGATGCCGATCGGGAAGGCGCGGGCGATGATCTTGCGGCCCTTGTACTCGACAGAATTGTCGAGATTGACCTTCAGGCCCATTTCCTTCTGAACATAATGCAGGAAGCTCTCCAGCCATTCGGTGTTCTGGAAACCGATGACGTCGTATTCCAGCATGGAGGCCACCAGCCGTTCGTGGAAGGGCAGCGAAACCAGCAGGCGCGTCGGTGGCCAGGGCGTGTGGAGGAACAGGCCCATGCGGTTCTTCACGCCCTTTTCGCGCAACTGGGAGCCGAGCGGGAGGAGGTGGTAATCGTGGACCCAGACCAGGTCTTCGTCCTCGATCAGGGGTAGCACCGAAGTGGCGAAGCGGGCGTTCACCCGTTCATAGCCTTCGCCGAAATTGCGATCGTATTCGGTCAGGTCGATGCGATAGTGGAACAGCGGCCAGAGAGTGCGATTGGCATATCCATTGTAGTATTCCTCGATATCCTGGGGTTCGAGGTCGATCGTGGCCGTGGTGATGCCGTCGTTCCGCTGCATGTCGAGGTGGCCGGTGAATTCCTCCGTCTCCTGCCCCGACCAGCCGAACCAAATGCCGCCATGCTCGCGCAGCGCCGAGTTGAGCGCCACTGCCAGCCCTCCCTGCGCCCCGGCTGCGCCTGCCGCCTTGGGAACGGAGACCCGGTTCGAGACGACGATCAATCTACCCATTTCAAATCCCCTGCGGCGCGCCCGCAAAGCCTGGGGCCGACACGCATAGCGGGACCGGCTTCAGCGCCAGTCCCGCCAAGACCGGGACAGTTGCCCGGCACAATTGATGATACCTACTAGCGAATAGGTCTGCGGAAAGTTCCCCCACAGCTCGCCGGTCTCGAAATCCATGTCTTCGGACAGGAGCCCGGAGCGGGTGCGATGATCGAGCATGGCTTCGAACAGGCGGCGGGCTTCCTCGTCCTCGCCGCTGCGGTGAAGTGCCTCGATCAGCCAGAACGTGCAGATGTTGAACGCCGTCTCGGGAAGGCCGAAATCGTCCTCGCTGTCGTAGCGCAGCATGTGCTCGCCCCGACGCAGCGCATTCTGAACGGCCTGGAGCGTGGCGCGAGAGCGCGGATCGTCCGCCTCTAGGTAGCGAAGCTCGACCATCTGCAGCAGGCTGGCGTCAAGTTGCGATCCGCCGAAAGTGGCGGCGTAGTGTCCGCCCGCGCCGCCATCGTCGAAGTCCGGCCCGTCCACTTCGTGCCAGGCGTGCTCGTCGATATGCTTCCGAACGGTAGCGGCCCGCTCGCGCCAGATCGCGGCGCGATCGTCGAGCCCCAGGAATTCGGCGGCATTGGCCAGACGGTCGCAGGCGGCCCAGCTCATCACGCTGGAATAGGTGTGCACCGCCGTGCGCGTGCGCAGCTCCCATAACCCGGCATCGGGCTGGTCATGCGTTTTCCAGGCCATCTCGCCGACCTGCTCCAGGCTGGCGAAATCCTCCTTGGTGGCGATGCGCAGCAGGCGCTGGTCGGAGAAGGCCTGGATCGCGGGCAGGACGATCTGGCCGTAGCAGTCGTTCTGCACCTGGTAATAGGCGGCGTTGCCGATCCGCACCGGCCCCATGCCGCGATAGCCGGCAAGGTCAGGGGCTTCCCACTCGATGATCTCGCGCCCGCCGCTGACCGCATAGAGCGGCTGGATCGCCCCGCCTTCGGCATCGTCGACGATGTTGCGAAGGTAGGCGAGGTACTTTTCCAGCACGTCCAGCGCGCCGAGGTGGTTGAGCGCCTGCACGGTGTAATAGGCATCTCGGATCCAGCAGTAGCGATAGTCCCAGTTGCGCTGGCTGCCCGGTGCCTCCGGGATCGAGGTGGTGAGCGCGGCCACGATCGCGCCGGTTTCCTCGTGCTGGCAGAGCTTGAGCGTGATCGCGGCTCGAATCACCGCGTCCTGCCAGTCCAGCGGGGTGGCAAGGCCACGCACCCACAGGCGCCAGTAGTCGCCGGTGTGGCGCAGCATCGATTCCATCTCGTGCTCGATGTCGCCCGCGAAGGGCTCGTCCGGGCCGAGGAAGAAGTGCTGGGCACCCTCCAGCCGGTAGTAGCGCTCGTCCAGCACATAGCCGACCGGCGCATTGGTGGTGAGCCGCAGGGTATTGCGTTCCACCAGGTAGCGGATGTGGTTCGAGCCGCGCGTGACCGTCGCCAGTTGCGCGCCGTAGCCGCTCATCGGCGTCAACACCGTGCGGATGCGGGGCGAGCCGCTGACGGGGCGGACGATGCGGGCATATGCGACCGGGCGATAGGTACGGCCCGAGCGCTCGAAGCGCGGGCAGAAGTCGATCACTTCCACCACGCCGCCCCGGTCGTCTTCCAGGCGGGTGATCAGGATCGGCGTATTGCGCGAATAGCGCTGGCTGACCGAGACCTGATTCTCCAGTTCGAAGCGCCAGGTGCCGGCGTCCTGCCCTTCCGGGCCGCGCAGCAGGGCGCAGAACGTGGGGTCGCCGTCCACCCGGGGCACGCAGCCCCAGACGAGGGCGCCATTGGTGTCGATCAGGCCGGAGACCTGGCAGTTGCCGATGGGCCAGAGTTCGAGCGCGCTCATGCCGGGCTGTTCTCCTTCTGCGGATGGGAATCTGTATCGAGGGCTGCGGCTAGCCAGGCGTGAACATCCGCCACGCCGTCCAGCCGCCAACGCGCGTGGGTCTGTCGCATGGGGCCGACGAGTATACCTGCGCCGTCCAGTGTGTTCACGGCGGCGAAGGCGTCTTCATCGGTAACGTCATCGCCCACGAACAGCGGGCGCGCTCCGGCGAAGGTGGGCGTCTGCATGAAGCGTTCGACCGCGCTGCCCTTGTCGGAACCGGGCATCGAAAGCTCGATCACCTGCTTGCCGTGCTTCATCTTCAGCCCGAATGCCTCGCCCGTCTCGCTTGCGCGGGCGAGCAGGGCGGGAAGTGCCTCGGGATGACCGCGGTAATGGACCGCGATGCTGAACGGCTTCGGTTCAACCAGCAGGCCATGTTCCTCGGCAAAGGCGCAAAGGCCTGCGGCCACTTCGGAGGGCAGAGGCTGGGCGAGGGCTTGCACCTCGCGGCTGCCCGCCGGCCGGAATTCGCCGCCGTGCGAGCCCGCGACGGCCACCTCCAAAGTTCCGAGCAACCCTTCGAGCGCATCGAGCGAGCGGCCGGTGACGATCGCAAAGCGGCCACCCAGCCGCTGCGAGAGGCGCGCGAGCATCCCCGGCAGTTCAGGGGGAACGAAGACGCCGTCTGGGTGGTCCGCGATCTCCACAAGCGTACCGTCGAAATCGAGAAACAGCGCGTCGGCGGCAGGCGCCAGCAGGGGGGGCGCCAGAAGGGGAGGAAGCGGCAGATCGCGCGGAATTGCGCCATGTTCCGCCAGCGAGTGGGCTTCGCGTGGATCGGTCATTGCGTTCAGTCTTGCACCTTCGAAGGAGGATGGCCACCCCTCTTGCGGCGAAACTTGCGCCGGATCGGCCGAATGATGCAGTGCAACGAATGGTTCTCGCAACGGTTCCGGACAAAGAGCTGCAGCGAGCGCCATTTTGGAGGTAACTCTCTGCGGTTCAGGGAATTTTCCGCACGTTTCGCGGATTTTGTCATCGTATTGGTGCAGGAATGCGATTTCCTTGTCCGGGCTTTGGTGGCAGGGCCGCTGACACTCGCAGATGCGGAAGGCAGGAAATGAAGCAGATCGTAGCGTTCGACCTCGATGGAACCCTGGCGCTGAGCAAGCAGCCGCTGACCGACGAGATGGCGCAGCTGATGGCCGCGCTGCTGGAAGTGGCGCAAGTCGCGGTGATTTCCGGCGGCGACTGGCCGCAGTTCGACAAGCAGGTGGCCAGTCGGCTGCCCGCCCATGCAGATCGTTCGCGGCTCTGGCTGATGCCCACCAGCGGCGCCAAGCTCTATGTCCACAAGGAAGCAGGCTGGACCCCGGTCTACGCCGAGCTGTTCACCGACGAGCAGAAGCGCGAGATTCTGGATGCTTTCGACGCCTCGCTGGCCGCCACCGGCTTTACGCCCGAGGAAACCTGGGGCGAACGGATCGAGGATCGCGGCAGCCAGATCACCTTCTCGGCACTGGGGCAGCAGGCCCCGCTGGAAGCCAAGGAAGTGTGGGATCCGGACTTCGCCAAGCGCAAGATCATCCAGGCCGATCTGGTGAAGCGCCTGCCCGGCGTTTCGGTCAATCTGGGCGGGGCCACTTCGGTGGATGTCACCCAGCCCGGCGTGGACAAGGCCTGGGGCCTCAAGCGCCTGGCCGAGCATAGCGGCGTGGCCGAGGCGGACATGCTGTTCATCGGCGACGCCATCTTCCCCGGCGGCAACGACTATCCGGCCAAGGCCATGGGCCTCGACACCATCTGCGTGCGCGACCCCGCCGACACCGCCAACGTCATCGCCGCCATTGTCGCCTGCCAGAAGGCGGGCTGAACCATCGGTCGCGGGGACGGATGCCCGCGTTCTATCTGACCCTGATCGCAGTCCTGCTCGCCGGTTTCGGCGGGCGGGACCAGGCGACGATCGCCGGCCTGACCACACGGCAGGGGCAGCGGCCGGGGGTACTGCTGGTGGGGCTGCTCTGTGCCGGCCTGACCGCGGCTTTCGCGGCCTGGCTGGCCGGGATCATGCTCGCTCAGTTGCCTCCGCCGGCGCGCGCCATCTTCGCAGGGATCGCGCTGGGGCTGGCGGGACTCGAATCGATCCTGTTCGTGCCGAAGCGCCGCCCGGCCGAGCCGACGAACTCGCTGGGCGCGCTGCTGCTGGTGCTGCTGGCGGGCCAGGTCACGGATGCGGCCCGCTTCGTGGTCTTTGCCCTGGGCGTAGGCATGGCGGCGCCGCTGGCGGCGGGTGCCGCAGGCGCCGTGGGCGGCGCGATCCTGGTAGCTGCGGCCTGGGCCGGGCCGCAGATTCTCGATGGCGCGGCGGCGCGGCGGGTTCGCCGCACCATGGGCATCGTGCTGCTGCTGGCATCCCTCATTTTGTTCCTGCGGGAATTCTCGATACTCTGATCGAAAAATGATGGCGAACCGGGGGTTCAAATCCGCCTTCATAAATCTACATAGTTCAACGAATAGAAGACGCCATCCAGCAACAAGGGGACCATCGGCATGACTTCCAAGGACAACTCCAAGGCCGCTCTGATCGACAGCCTGAACGGGCTGCTCGCGGATACCTTCGCGCTCTACATCAAGACCAAGAACTTTCACTGGCACGTTCGCGGGCCGCAGTTCCACGACCTGCACCTGCTGTTCGACACCCAGGCGACCGAGATCTTCGGCCTGACCGACCTGATCGCCGAGCGCGTCCGCAAGCTGGGCGGCACCACCCTTACATCGATCGGCTCGATCGCCGCCAAGACCTCGATCAAGGACGAGGACGATACCCGTCTCGATGCCATGGCGATGGTCAAGGAACTGTTCCAGGACAATTCGTCTTACGTGGCCGCGCTCAAGTCGACCAAGGAATTGGCCGGCGAAGCGGGCGACAACGCTACCGACGGCATCATCGACGACTGGACCGACCAGGCCGAACAGCGCGCCTGGTTCCTGCGCGAGATCATCGCCTGATCACTGCATCGGGGCTCTTCCCTGTGAGCCCCCATAGTGCCGGCGCGGACACGCTGTCCCTTGCGGGGCCGCTCCGGTGAAGAATGGCGTCGCTCCCTTGCGGGGGCGGCGCCTTTCCTTTCACTCTCGCGTAACCGGCGAAATCGGCCTAAGCATCGCCCATGCCCAAGCTCGAAATCATCGAAGGCGCCGACGACAGCGCCATTGCCGCATGGTTCGCGGAGCGCCTCAAGGCGGCGCTGGCGATCAGTCCCGAGGACATCGCGGTGACCGTGCCCGGCGGTTCCACGCCGTTTCCGATCTTCGACCGTCTGGCGGCCATGGATCTGCCCTGGCACCGCATCGCGGTCTGGCCGGGCGATGACCGCATCGTCGACGAGGACCATCCGGCCAGCAATGTCGGCAAGATCCGCGCCCGGCTGGAACCCGTCGGCGCGCGGATCGTGGCGCTGAGCGAAGACGCGCAGCCGCCGCACTTTGCCATCGCCTGGCTCGGCATGGGTGGTGACGGGCACATCGCCTCGCTGTTTCCCAACACCGATCCGCAAGCGGACGATCCTTACGCGATCCGTCGCCTCACGCCCGATCCGCTACCGCAGGAGGCACCCTTCGATCGCCTGAGCCTCACCATTCCGGCCCTGACCGACAGCGACGAGATCGTCTTCGTGATTCGCGGCGCGGACAAGCGCGCGGTGTTCGAGGCGGCGGTGAAGGGCGAGCACGACCTGCCGGTCGCCCGCCTGCTGCGCGCCGCCCGGCACAAGGTGACGTGCTTCTGCTGAGCGCACTTCTGGGGCCGGCGCTCCGCCGCCTTCCGGCGCCTCTGCACCGCAGGCTCTATCGGCTGGCGCATTGGTGCCGCAAGCAGGTCTGGCGGATCTGGCAGCCCAGCCTCCATGGCGTGCGGGTGCTGGCGCTCGATGCCGAGGGCCGCGTGCTGCTGGTCCGGCATTCCTACGGTTCAAACAAGTGGATGCCCCCCGGCGGCGGCCTCAACCGCGCGGAAGAGCCCGTAGCTGCCGCCGAACGCGAACTGCTGGAGGAAACCGGCTGCCGGCTGGCCGAGGCGCGTCTGCTGACGGTGGCCACCGAGGATCTGGTCGGCGCCAGCAATCATGTCCATGTCGTGGCGGGGCGAACCGACGATAGCCCGCGCGTGGACGGCCGCGAGATCGTGGAGGCACGGTTCTTCGCCCTCGACGCCTTGCCCGGGCAGATGGCGGCGCGCCTTCCCGCCGAAATCCGGCGATGGGTGGCGGATTATCATGCCTGACGGGCCGACCCTGGAGACGCAGCGACTGCGACTGCGCCCGCCCGCCGGTGTCGACTTCGAGGCGATGCGGCAGATGTTCCGCGATCCGCGCGTCACGCAGCATATCGGCGGCAACCCGCTGCCACGCGCCGATGCCTGGATGCGTTTCCAGCGTGACGTGGGGCATTGGACGCTGGAAGGTTTCGGACAGTTCACGGTGCTGGAGAAGGCTTCCGGCCGTTATGTGGGCAAGCTCGGCCATGCAAGGTTCCTGCGCGACCTTGGACCGAACGCGGAAGCCGAGATCGAGATGACCTGGACCCTGGCCTCGGGGTTTCACGGTCAGGGCTATGGCTTCGAGGCGGGCCGCGCGGCCCTGGACTGGTTCGACGCGCTGGGACGGCAGCGCACGGCCTGCATCGTCGCGGAGGCGAACATGCCTTCGCTGCGGCTGGCGGCGAAGCTGGGATATCGGGAGATCGACAGGCTTGAAGGCATGCGGATCGTGTTGGTGCGCGACGCTCCGATAGAGTGAATCCTCCGTCGAAAACGGCCTCCGCCGAAATGGTCTTCGTCGTCCCGGACTTGATCCGGGACCGCTGGCAAATCTTGAGGCGATAGCTTGCGTGATAGCGCCCTGCCGCAAGATGGGCTGTTCCCTGCCAGCGGTCCCGGATCGAGTCCGGGACGACGTGCATTCAAAGTAGCGGCAACTGCCCGTCTTTCGATGGCCGGCTGTCCTGTTCTCCCCGCTCCAGCGCCGAAAGCGTCAGGCCCATCAGCCGGATCGGTTGGGGAAGGGGCAGCAGTTCTTCCAGCAGGACCTGGCCCAGCGCGGCGAACTCGGCCTTGTCGGCCACGAAGTGATGTACCGAGCGCGCGCGGGTGAGGGTGGTGAAATCGGCATAGCGCAGCTTCAGGGTGACCGTGCGGCCACGGGCCTCGGCGCGCTCTATGCGGTCCCAGACGATGTCGATGATATTGCCGAGCGTCTCGCGCAGGGCCTCGGTGCCGTGGATGTTCTCGAAGAACGTCCGCTCTCCGCCCACCGACTTGCGCGGCCGGTTGGCGCGCACTTGCCTGAGGTCCACGCCGCGCGCCGCCTGGAAGAGGTACTCTGCGAAGCTGCCGAACTGGGCGCGCAGGAAAACTATGTCCTTGGCCCGGAGGTCCGCCCCCGTTTCGATGCCCAGCCGGGCCATCTTCTCGGCGCCGCGCGGACCCACGCCGTGGAAGCGCCGCACCGGCAGCCCGGCCACGAACCGGGCGCCCTGGCCGGGGCGGATCACGCAGAGGCCATCGGGCTTGTTCTGGTCGCTGGCGAGCTTGGCGAGGAACTTGTTGTACGAGACCCCGGCGCTGGCGGTAAGGCCGGTCTCTTCCTTGATGCGCCGGCGGATTTCCTCGGCGATACGCGTGGCTGAACCGATGCCCCGGAGGTCCGCCGTCACATCCAGGTAGGCCTCGTCCAGCGAGAGTGGCTCCACATGGGGGGTATATTCGTGGAAGATCGCGCGGATCTGCTGGCTGACCGCGCGGTAGACCTCGAAGCGGGGCTTGCAAAAGATGAGGTCGGGGCAGAGCCGCGCCGCACGGGCGGAGGGCATGGCCGAACGGACGCCGAACTTGCGCGCTTCATAGCTGGCGGCGGCCACCACGCCGCGCAGCGAGGAGCCACCCACGGCCACCGGCTTGCCGCGCAGCGAAGGCTCGTCGCGCTGTTCCACACTGGCGAAGAAGGCATCCATGTCGACATGGATCACCTTGCGCAGACCGTCCGCCTCCTCTCCGCCCGCCTCCTCTCCATTAGCCGATTCGGTGTCGTGCGATGCCATCGTGGCGATATAGGGCCGATCCCGGCAAATGCGCCATCCGGAGCGCGAAAATGCTGGCCAGTGCGGCGCAAGTGCTGCATGCGCCGGACATGACCTCCGACAAAGCGAATCCCGCGCCCTTTCCGATGCGGGGGGTCGAGTTCGTCGTCCTCATGGCCGCGTTGCAGGCTCTCCAGGCGCTCTCGATCGATATCATGTTGCCCGCCCTGGGCGAGATCAGCCGCGATCTTTCGGTTGGCGATCCCAATCAGCGCCAGCTGATCGTCGGCGTGTTCCTGATCTGCACGGGGCTGGGATCGCTGTTTCCCGGCGCCATCGCGGACCGTTACGGACGGCGGCCGGTGCTGCTTTTCGCAACCATCTGCTATGTCCTAAGCGCGCTGGCCTGCGCGCTGGTCACCAGCTTCCCGATGATGCTGGCGGCACGCGCGGTTTCCGGGCTCTGTACCTCGGCGCTGATGGTCATGCCGATGACGGTGATCCGCGACCGCTTCGAGGGCGATCGCATGGCCAGCATGCAGTCGCTGGTGTCGATGACGTTCATGGTCGTGCCGATGATCGCGCCGATGGTCGGTCAGGGAGTCATGCTCGTGGCCGGCTGGCGCTGGATCTTCGGCCTCATCGCGGTACTGGGTGCCTGCGTCTGCGTGTGGACGGCCTTGCGCCTGCCGGAGACGTTGCACCCCGACTATCGGCAGGAAATCCGGCCCAAGGTGATCGCCACCAACATGGCGCTTACCCTGCGCACGCGCGAATCCGTGGGCTACCTGTTTGGCGTAGCCTTCGTGCAAGCCGCGATGTTCGGCTATATCAACAGCGCTCAGCAGCTGGTGGCCGAGCATTTCGGCGCGGGCTTCTTCTTCCCGGCAGTGTTCGGCGGCATGGCGCTGGTCATGGCTTCGACGAACTTCGTCAATTCGCGCATCGTCCAGCGTTTCGGCGCCCGGCGCGTCTCGCAGGTGGCGCTGTTCGGCTATATCGGCAGTGCGGTGATCCACTTCCTGATCTCGCTGCGGGGCGAGACGCTGTGGGTGTTCATCCCGCTCATGACGTTCTCGATGTGCATGATGAGCTTCATCGGCTCGAACTTCCAGTCGATCGCGATCCAGCCCTTCGCCCGAACGGCGGGCGCCGCGGCATCGATCATGTCGTTCGTGCGGATGGTGATGGGTTCGGTGCTGGGGGCGATGATCGGCCAAGCCTATGACGGCACGCCGCGTCCCATCCTTGCGGCGATGGTGGTGGCCGGGCTGACCGGGCTGATCTTCGTGCTCTATTCGGAACGCGGCAAGCTGTTCCGGCGCCTGAACTATCCGCCGGGCTACTACGCGGCAGGCAAGCGGCCCTGAGGCGTAAGGGGGGCATGAAAGCCCCCCATATCCGCTAGACGGCTCGGCCGCCGCGGAACAGCTGGACCAGGCCCACGACGATGGCGATCACCAGCAGAACGTGGATGAGCGCGCTGGACACGTGGAACACGACGAAGCCGAGCAGCCAGAGGACCAGAAGCACGGCGGCGATGGTGAAGAGCATGGTTGTTCTCCCTTATTGTTACGAAGTGTAAACGCGCGGTCGCTAAGGAGGCTCCCAACCTTTCGCCGTGGTTTTCATATCCTTCCGGCGGATTTCGGGTTTCGGGGGTGCCTCGGGCAAGGATGGGGCATTGTCGGTCCGCCGCGAGATTTTGGACCTGTCGCAGTTCTCGCCGCGAAGCGCACACGTCATCCTGAACTTGTTTCAGAATCCATCTTGCCAATGGAGCCGCCGTCGATGGTCAGGAATGGATCCTGAAACAAGTTCAGGATGACGGCGTGTGATGCGATGGCTCTGGGAGCCGCGCCAGCATCGCCTCAGGCCGGGAGGCGGCGCTCTCGAATGGTCAGGGATGACGGCGTGTAGGGTGACTGCTCTGGGAGGTCGCGCCCGTTCGGCTCAGGCCTGCGCGAGCGCTCTCAATTCGCGCCTCGACAGCACCGGACGGGGGGCTTCGTCCTTAGGTTCGCTCGCCGTGCGGGCTTCCTCCAGCGCCGTCCAGACATGGCTCAGCTTCTCGCCACGGCTGGTGCTCACGCGGTGGTCCCAGGCATGGGCGCCCAGCCGCTCGACTTCGCGGGCGATACCGCCGTAGATGTTGGCGGCCGAAAGCACGGCCCAACGCTGGCGAAAGGCCAGCCGCGTCGCTCCCACTCGTGCCGAAGCCTCGTAGTCGCGGGCCAGGGCACAGGCGCGGGCGACCATCGGCACCAGCGCACCGCGATAGTGCGGTTTGGTGACCTCGCCCGGCGGAATGTCCGCCTCCACCAGCCACTCCACCGGCAGGTAGCAGCGGCCATGGGCATCGTCCTCCCAGACGTCGCGCACGATATTGGCGATCTGGAAGGCGATGCCGAGGTCGCAGGCGCGGTCCAGCGTGTCGTCGTCGTCGGGCGCCACGCCCATCACCGCCGCCATCATCACCCCGACGGCGCCGGCGACATGGAAGCAGTAGCGCAGCATGTCCGCTTCCGAACGCGGGCGCCAGTCGGCCGCGTCGAGCGCGAAGCCGGCGAGGACATCCTCCACCATCGCCGGTGTCAGCGGCACTTCGCGCATGAGCTGGCCCAGCGCGTCGAAAGCGGGTGTGCCGGTGGTTTCGCCAGCCATGGCCAGTTCGGTGAGCGTGCGGATCGTCGCCAGCCGGTCTTCTGGCGAGAGGCGCGTGCCGAGCCGAACCGGACCGATGGCATGGCCGTGGTCCTGCTCGTCGGCGATATCGTCGCAGGCGCGGCACCAGGCGTAAAGCAGCCAGACCCGCTCGCGCGTCTCGCGATCGAACAGGCGGCTGGCGGCCGAGAAGCTCTTCGATCCCTTGCGGATGGAGCGGTGCGCCTCCTTCACGAGCCGCGCCCGGTCCAGAGCCTTGCCGCTCCTGATCACGCCGTTCGTGGCGGCTTCGAGGAGAGTTTCAGCCGCCACCCGCGATCCTCACAGCGTGCTGGCGTCCATGCGGACGATCGGGACGATCGGCTCGTGCGCTTCCATGCGTTCGAGCAGGAGGTCCAGTTCGGTTTCGGCCAGGATGATGCCCTGATGAGCGGGACGGACGAAGCCGACTTCGGCCATGTGGCGGTTGAAGGCGAGCAGTCCGTCGTAGAAGCCGAAGGAATTGAGCACGCCCACCGGCTTGTCGTGATAGCCGAGCTGGGCCCAGCTTACCGCTTCCCACAGCTCGTCCATGGTGCCGACCCCGCCGGGCAGGACCAGGAAGCCATCCGAGAGGCGCGTGAATTCGGCCTTGCGCTCGTGCATGGTCTTGACGACGTAAAGCTCGGTGCAATCGTGGTTGGCCACTTCGCCGCCCTTGCCATTGGCGCCGGTGAGTGCTTCGGGAATCACGCCGATCACTTCGCCGCCCTGTTCCAGCGCGCCGGATGCCACCGCGCCCATCAGGCCGAGGCGGCCGCCGCCATAGACGACGCCCAGGCCGCGCGCGGCAAGGGCGGCACCCACGTCGCGGGCAAGCTGGACGTAGCGGGGATCGGCGGGGGTGGCGGAGCCGCAATAGACGGCGATACGTTTCATCAGTCGCTAACCTTCAGTTGAACACGCGCGCCGTCCGGCAGATCCTTGGTTTGCCGGGCGAGATCGCCCGTCAGGTAGATCAGCTCGACAAGGCTGATCCTGACCAGATGCTCATGCCCGAAATCGCCGGACAGCAGTGCGGAAACCGTGCGGCTATAGACTTCGCCCATCGCGGTAAAGCCCAGGCGCTCTGTGGCGGCATCGACAAGGGCATCGGCGCGCCAGATGGCCTGCGTTTCGGCTAGCGCCATATGGGCCTGTGCCGCGGCTTCGTCTCCCAGGCGGTCCAGGCTCAGGATGTCCGGATCGAGATAATGAAACGCGCCCGCGCGGTCGACCACCAGCAGGTGGCCCATCAGGCTCTGGCCGACGATCTCGGCAAAATCCACGAGGGTCCAGCCCCATGCCTGCCGAAGCGCTTGCAGTGCCCGCGCCGTTTCGGCGACCACAGTCATTTCAGCCCTTCCAGCATGAGCTTCGCCGTCGCCTTCGCCGAACCGACGACGCCGGGGATGCCCGCGCCCGGATGGCAGCCCGCGCCCACCAGGTAGAAGTTCTTCAGCTTGTCGTCGCGGTTGTGGCCACGGAAGTAGGCGCTCTGCGTGAGCAGGGGTTCCAGGCTGAAGCCATTGCCGTTGTAGGCGCCCAGATCGCTTTCGAAATCGGGCGGGGCATAGTGGAACTTGGTGACGATGCGGTCGTCGATATCGGGGATCAGGCGGCGGCCGACCTCGGCCAGCACGCGCTGCTCCAGGATCGGGCCGGCTTCGTCCCAGTCGATCGGCAGCTTGCCCATGTTGGCAACCGGGACGAGCGCGTAGAACGTGCTCTTGCCAGCCGGCGCCATCGAGGGGTCGGTGACGGTGGGGTGATGAAGATAGATCGAGAAATCGCGCGGCAGCACGCCGTGCTCGAAGATGTCGTCCAGCAGGCCCTGATAGCGCGGGCCGAACAGGATCGTGTGGTGGGGAATGCCCGGCCAGGTGCCTTCCAGACCGAAATGGACGACGAAGAGGCTGGGCGAGAAGCGCTTCTTCTTGAGCTTGTGCGCCATGTCCTGGCCGCGCTGGTTGCCGGAGAGCAGGTCGCGGTAGGTGTGCATGATGTCGCCGTTGCTGGCGATGGCATCGAAGCGCTGCTTCCAGCCGCTGTCCGTCTCGACTTCGGTGACCTGGTCGCCCAGCGTGTGGATCTGCACGACCTTTTCGCCCAGGCGCAGTTCGCCGCCGAGCCGCTGGAACAGGCGGGCCATGCCCTGCGCCAGCTTGTTGGTGCCGCCGCGCGCCCACCAGACGCCGCCGTCCTTCTCCAGCTTGTGGATCAGGGCGTAGATCGCGCTGGTGGTCATCGGGTTGCCGCCCACCAGCAGCGTGTGGAACGACAGCGCCTGGCGCAGGTGCTCGTCCTTCACGTAGTGGCTGACCATCGAATAGACCGAGCGCCAGGCCTGGTAGCGGGCCAGCGCCGGAGCGGCCTTCACCATGCTGGAGAAATCGAGGAAGGCTTCATGCCCCAGCTTGACGTAGCCTTCCTGGTAGACCCCAGCGGCATAGCGCACGAATTCCTCGTAGCCCGCCATGTCCTTGGGCGCGACGCGATCGATTTCCCGCCGCAGAGCCAGTTCGTCGTTCGAATAGTCGAACGTGACGCCGTCGGTCCAGTTGAGGCGGTAGAACGGCAGGACCGGCATCAGGTCCACGTCGTCGGCGATGTCCTGCGAGGAAAGGGTCCAGAGTTCGCGCAGGGCGTCCGGATCGGTGATCACGGTGGGTCCGGCATCGAAGGTGAAGCCGTCCCGCTCCCAGGCGTAGGCCCGGCCGCCCACTTTGTCGCGCGCCTCGACCAGTGTGGTTTCGACACCGGCGCTCTGCAGGCGGATGGCGAGGGCAAGGCCGCCAAAGCCGGCGCCGATGACGCAGGCCTTCCTCATCGCGGCGCTCCTGCCAGGCCGAGATTGCTGAGCGGATAGCCGCCTCCGGCCAGGCTGGCCATGGCAGCGCCCACCGGCACCGGCGGCTTTCCGGCAAGAACCCTTGCCATGTCGGCAATACGCGGGCGGCCGGCGTAGAAGCGTTCGATCAGCCCTTCGGGCAGGGTGTAGAAGCGCTCAAGCACCGCCCGGCGTTCCTCCGGGCGTGCGGCCCCGAACAGCATGCGCGTCAACATCCGGTAGAAGCGCCCCCCGCGCCAATGATTTGCGGCCCATGCATGACTGGTCCTTCCTAGGCTGACGCCGGAGAGGTTGTCGAGAGCGGTCAGGTGCATGGCGAATCTTACTGCGTCGGGAAAGGAATAGGACGTCATCGGATTGACGAGGGCGGCGCGGGTTCCGGCACGCGCAACGCCGGGGTCGGCCGAAGCGTTCCAGAACCTGTCGAAATCGCCGCCGGCGATCACCGGCAGCACGCCGGCTTCCTCATAAGTGACGGAATCGACATGCCAACCCATGGAATCGACATAATCCCCGATCCTTTGGCGCAGCAGCGGCCGGTCGAGTGCGTGATCGCTGGAATAATAGGTGTCCTCGACGAAGACCTCGCGCTCGGAAAAGGGCAGGCAGTAGACGAAGCGATAGCCGTCATGCTGGGGCACGCGGGCATCCATCACCACCGGACGCTCCAGGCCGTGCGGCTTGGACAGGTGCAGCATACAGCCCAGGAACTTCTGCCATCCGCCGGTCAGGTGGGGCAGGCCATGGGCCCCGCGCGCGTCGATCACCGCTCCGGCCGCGATGCGCCGTCCATCGGCGAGCAGCACGGCGTCCGGCGAAGCTTCGGCGACGCGGGCGCCGGTCAGCAGGGACTCCGCGCCGAGCGTGGCCCGCACCAGGGCGTCGAGCCGGGCGCTGGTGACGCTTGCATAGGGCGTCGAAAGCAGGCGCGAATGGCCGGGGAAATGGACCGTGTAGCCGCTCCAGCGCCGGGCGATCAGCGGTTCCACCAGATCGCGGTGCTCAGGCGCCACGTCCGTCTCGAAGAACGACCAGACATGGTCGCCCCCCAGCCGCTCGCCCTGTTCGACCAGCAGCACGCGAAGCTCGGGCCGATGGCGCGCCATGGCAAGCGCGATCAGCGATCCGGCGAGGCCGCCACCCAGAATTGCCAGATCGGAGGAAAATTGGGCCATGAAAATACCGTTTAAGGACAGGTTATGCCTGCCGCAACTTGGCAGGGCAGGGGCTTTACGGCATTGTGATGACAATGACCGACGAATTGACTGTCTGCGACGCTTCTATCGCTGATGCCGCAGCCATTGCCGAGATCTATGCGCACTATGTGCTCGAAAGTACCGCAACTTTCGAGACGGACCCCCCTGACCTTGCCGAAAGTGCGCGCCGTATCAAGGAAATCGTCGACAGCGGCTATCCTTTCCTCGTCGTGCGCGAGGAGCAGAGCGGCCGGGTGATCGGGTTCGGCTTCGCCCATCGCTATGGGCCGCGCATCGGCTATCGCTACAGCGTGGAGACGACGATCTACGTCGCGCAGGACTGCATCGGGCGGGGCATCGGCGGGCGGTTGCTCGGCACGCTCCTCGAACAATGCGAGGAGCGTGGGTTCCGGCAGGCTTTCGCCGTCATCGCGGAGAGCGAGCCTGCTTCCGTAGTGCTTCACGCGCGCGCCGGTTTCCGGCCGGTGGGAACGCTGGACCGGGCGGGCTGGAAGCACGGCAAGTGGCTGGACGTCTTCATCATGCAACGGCAACTGGGAGAGGGCGACCAGAGCCTGCCGGACCGCGCGGCATGAGGCGGGCGCAGACGGTTCCCAAGATTTTCTAATTTTTTCAATCCACTTCGGTGACACCTAGGGTGCAACCCTTAGGGGTGGGATGCGTTGCGCGGGGAAACCTCATGAGGATCCCCAATGCGTATTTCCCTGATCGCCGCGCTGGTCGCCGGCGTCTCTATCTCCAGTTTTTCGGCCTCGGTCGCTTCGGCGCAGGAGGCCTCCCCTTCGGACAATGTCTATGAGCGGGATCACCTGACCATCGGCGTCGGCGCGATCTACGGCCCCAGCTACGACGGTTCCGATGACGAGGCGATCTCGCCCGTTCCGCTGGTTCAGGGCCGCTACAAGGGCATCGAGGTCAATCCCCGCGCGCGCGGCGTGGCCTTCAACCTGATCCCTTCGAGCCGCGACGCCAAGATCGACTTCTCGGCCGGACCGGTCGTAGGCGTCTCGTTCAACCGCAACCGCCGCATCAAGGACGCGGTCGTGCGCGCCGCCGGCAAGCTGGACGCCGCCATCGAACTGGGCGCGACGGCGGGCGTGACCGTCAACCGGGTGCTGAACCCCTACGACTCCTTCACCGTCTCGGCAGATGTGAAATGGGATGTCGCCGGCGCCCATGGCGGCATGGTGTGGCAGCCGCAGGTGACCTACATGACCCCGGTGAGCAAGGCGATGATCGTCGCCGTCAACGCCCGCGCGCGCCATACCGATGGCGATTATTCCCGCTACTATTACTCGGTGACACCCGAGCAATCCGCCGCTTCCGGCCTGCCGGTCTATGGGGCGAAGAGCGGCTGGGACAGCGTGGGCGCCGGTGCGCTGGTCGGCTACGACCTTTCCGGAGACTTGCGCGACGGCGGCTTCGCGCTGTTCGGTGTCGTCAATTACTCGGCCATGCTGAACAGTGGCAAGGACACGCCTTTTACCTCTCTGCGCGGTAGTGCCGATCAGTGGACGCTCGGCGCGGGCATCGCCTACACCTTCTAATTCTGTTTGAAAAAATGCCCGCAGGGGCATTTTTAAAGCGGCACCGGCCCCTCCGTTTTCTCAGGCGCCCCCACCCTACCCCCCAACGGTAGTATCCTGCGGGTGGTAGGGTGGGGGCGCCAGAAACCAATTGGGGCCGGTGCCGCAAAATTCGCGTATCGCGAATTTTCAAACGGTCTCTAGACCTCCGAAAGCGCCTGCCGGACCCGTTCGCGCAAGTCCGGCAGCACTTCGGCTTCGAACCAGGGATTTCGCGCCATCCACAGGCGACTGCGCCAGGCCGGATGCGGCAGCGGAAGCAGTCCGCCGGGCGCCTCCCGCCACTGTCGCACCGCTTCGGTGAGGTTCGGCGCGAAACCGCGCGGAAGGTAGAGCTTCTGCGCATATTGCCCGACCAGCAGGGTCAGCCGGATGTTCGGGAGGGCGGAGAGCAGCCGGTCGTGCCAGAGCGGCGCACATTCGCGGCGCGGCGGGAGATCGCCTCCCTTGCCCTTGCCGGGATAGCAGAAGCCCGCCGGCATGAGCGCGATTCCAGCGGGATCGTAGAACTGGGTCTTGTCGATCCCCATCCACGCGCGCAGCCTGTCCCCGCTGTCGTCGTCGAAGGGAAGGCCGCTTGCATGAACCTTGCTGCCAGGCGCCTGGCTGATGATCAGCAGGCGTGCCTCCTTGCCTGCCTGGACGACCGGGCGCGGGCCTTGCGGCAGGTCGGCGCAGGCGCGACAGTCGCGAATGGCGGTAAGAAGTTCCGGAAGGGAGGGAGCGTTCATGCCCCCTCCAGATGGCGAGCCGCCCGACGCACTGCAAGCACCGTACGCCGGGCGCGCAAGCCGGTTTGTCGAAGGCCCGTGTCCGAAGTGTCATATTCTCAACCGCGATGGTTGATAAAGCGTGGAAGCCGTCGCTAGATGGTGCTTTCGAATACCGGATGGAGCAGCCAGTTGAATACTCAGAATGGAAACGGCGCGCTTCCCGTTGCGATCGTGGGCGCGGGGTTCAGCGGAACCCTGCTGGCGATCAACCTCCTGCGCAATGGCGTGCGCGTGGTCCTGATCGAGCGCAAGGACGCCCAGCTCGCCAAGGGCCTGGCGTTCGGCACGCGATGGCCCGAGCATCTGCTCAACGTGCGCGCCGCCAACATGAGCGCTTTCCCGGATGATCAGGCCAATTTCCTGCGCTGGATCGGCCATAGCGGCGACGAGCAGGCCAACCGCTTTGTCCCGCGCCTGTCCTATGGCCTCTACTTGCGCGAACTCCTGATCCGGGCGCTGGCCGAAGCCGGGCAGAATGCCCTCATCGTCAATGCCGAGGCCTGCTCCACGCGCTTCGAGGACGGCCGCGTCGTCGTGGAAATGGCCGACGGAGACGAGATCGAGGCCCGCGCGCTGGTCCTGGCGCTGGGCAACTTCCCGCCTTCACCGCATCCGGTGCTGGCCGCCATTCCCGAGGATCGCCGCTTCACCGACCCCTGGCAGCCCGGCACGCTGGAGAAGATCGACGAGATCGATCACGTCCTGCTGATCGGCACCGGCCTTACGGCGGCCGACATGGTGCTCTCGCTCGACAAGGCCGGGTTCAAGGGCAAGATCACCGCGCTCTCGCGGCGCGGGCTCAAGCCCCTGGCCCATGCGGAGAGCGGCCCCTCGGTGAGCTACGTCCCCGCGCCAGAAGAGCGCGGCTCGCACCTCGTGCGCCGGGTGCGCGATCGCGCGGCCGAGATCGGCTGGCGCGCCGCCGTGGACGAATTGCGGCCGCACACCCAGAACCTCTGGCGCCGCCACGACGAGGCCGGGCAGCGCCGCTTCCTTCGCCATGCGCGCCCCTACTGGGACGTGCACCGCCATCGCCTGGCGCCGGATGTGGCAAGGCGCATCGCTGAGATCGAGGCGGAAGGGCGGCTGGAATTCGTCGCCGGCAAGCTCGTCGGCGCGGAGCAGACCGAGAGCGGCGTTTCGGTGGTCTATCGCCCGCGCGGGCAGGACAACCTCGTGCGACTGGACGTCTCCCGCACCATCAATTGCACCGGCCCCGAAGGCGACCTGATGCGCAGCGGTGCGCCGCTGGTGAAGGACTTGCTGGCACAAGGCAAAGTGCGTTCGGACGCGCATCGGTTGGGGCTCGATGTCGATCATCTCGGCCGGGTGCGCGATGCGGAAGGGGCGCCGCAGGATACTCTGTTTGCAGTAGGGCCGGTCACCAAGGGCGAGGCCTGGGAGATCGTGGCGGTGCCGGATATCCGGCGGCAGGTGTGGAACCTCGCGCGCTATCTGGCGGATGCGCACTGGGTTGGGGGTGAGGGGCTTTAGAGGAAGGGAAGACCCGGAAGATGATCCCCCGGACCCTCGGAATGTCGACCTCGCGCCTAGGCTATCCGTCGTGCGCTCCCTGCGGCGCAGCCTTTATGTCTCCCGACGCGGCCATGGGCGCACAGGGCTGTTGGTCGGCCCAGCCTCGACAGTATTGGGGGTGCAGGGGGTGTTGACCCCCCGCTTGTCCCTTTTCTTCAGAAGTCCTTGCGCAGCATGATCCCGGCATAACGCTTGTCATCGCGCGGCACGTAGCGGACGATCCCTGCCAGCGTGCCGTTGGCGAGGAAGTTCGAGTAGCTCTGGTTCGTGATGTTCTTCACGAAGCCGCGCAGCTGCCAGTCGCCGGTCGTGCCGATCAGCGCCACGCTGGCGTTCCAGATGTAGTAGCCCGGCTGGATCGTGCCCGGCGTCTGGGCCAGCTGGTACTGCGTGCGGCTCTTGAGCGTGAAGTCCGACTGCACTTCGAGGTCGAGCGAATCCGACAGCGCGAAGCGGTAGGCGGCGTTGCTGTAGAGCTTCCACTTCGGCGCGAAGGGCAGGACTTCGCCGTTGATGTCGCAGCTTGCCGGTGCGCCCTGCGGGCAGATGAAGTTCAACACCTTGGCGTCGGTATAGGCGACCGAGGTGTCCAGCGAGAGGCCCCGGATCGGGCGCAGGCCGAAGTCCAGTTCCACGCCCTTGGTCTGCACGGTGCCGGCGTTGATCAGGCGGGTGACCTGCGCACCGCCGACCACGTCGTTGTAGTTGGCCTGATAGTTGTGGAACTTGGTGGTGTAGACCGCCAGGGCATAAGTGATCTGGTTGCCCAGCGCCGAGCCCTTGATGCCGCCTTCGAACGAGTCCGAGGTTTCCGGCTTCAGCGCGATCTCGTCCAGCGGCGTGGTCGCGTTGAGCGAGCGCATGTTGAAGTAGGCGTTGTAGGCCGGGCCCTTGTAGCCGCGCGAATAGGTGAAATAGGCCTGGTTGTTGGCGGCGAAATCGAGCTGGAGACCGCCGCGATAGGAATCGCCGCGTGTCGAGGTGGAGCCGGCCGAATTGTGGTAGGCGCGGATGCCGGCGACGTCGAGCGCGGTCGCGCCCGAGTTCGTGGGATCGTTGGTCGACGTGCGGACGTGGTAGTAGCTGAGGTCGTCCCAGGTTGACCGGTAGCCCGCGATAGCACGCAGCCAGGGGGTGAAGTTGATGTTTGCTTCACCGAACAGGGCGTAGTTGTCGCTCTTCACGCCATAGTTCGCCACGCCCGTCACGGTGTTCTGCGCGCCTGAGATCAGGCGCGTGAGCGAGCGGGTGTAGACCTCGTCGGTCTTGGCGTGGAGGTAATAGGCGCCGACCACGTAGTCGATCAGCTTGCCCTTTGGCGAGGTCAGGCGGAGTTCCTGCGAGAACTGGCTGTTGTCCACGATGCCGCGATCGTCGCCTTCGGGGAAGGTGGCGGAGAGCTGCGACAGGGCGTCGTAGTCCTGGTGCTGGCGGTTCTTCCACTCACGATAGGCGGTGATCGAGGTGACGGTGTAGTCGCCCAGGCCCCACTCGGCGGTCAGCGAGCCGCCGTAGTTCTTGTCCCGCACGTCGGTGTCGAAGTTGGTGCTGACCTCGCGGTTTTCCGGGCCGGCGGTGATGCCCTGACCGGCCAGGAAGGCGGCGAGGGCCGGAAATGCGCTGATCGCGCCGGTGGGATACTGGATCTGGTTGGTGTTCGCGTAGACGCCGCTCGGCGTGGTGTCGTGCGAATAGAGGTAGTCGCCCGCCAGCGTGAGCTTGAGGTTGTCGACCGGCGTCGCCTCGATCTTGGCGCGGGCGCCGTAGCGCTCGTAGCCGTTCACGTCGTTGCCGGTGAAGACATTGTGCACATTGCCGTCATAGTTGGCGTAGAGGCCGTCGATCCGGGCCGCGACATTGGGCGCGATGCCGCCGGTGACGCCCGCCTTGATGCGGTATTCCTCGTCCGTGGTGGCGCTGCCTTCGGCATAGGCATGGAATTCCTGCGAAGGCGCGGCGGTGACCACGCTGATGACGCCGGCCGATGCGTTCTTGCCGAACAGCGTGCCCTGGGGGCCGCGCAGCACTTCGATGCGCGAAACTTCGCCGACGTCCAGCGTAGCCTGGCCGGGGCGGGTCAGGACGACGCCGTCGAGCACGGTGGAAACCGAGGATTCGACGCCCGGCGAGGTGCTGATCGTGCCGACGCCGCGGATGAAGACGGTGCGGTCCTTGTTGGAGGCGCCGTTGCGGAAGTCGACCGAAGGCACGGTGGCGCTCAGGTCCTGGAGGTTGTGGATCGCGCGGTCGTTCAGCGATTCGCCGCTGACGGCGGTGATGGCGATCGGCACCTGCTGGAGCGATTCGTCGCGGTAGCGCGCGGTAACGACGATTTCACCGGAAGCGGCGTCGGGGGCCTCTTCGGCATAAGCGGCGGCGGGAAGCAGGACCGCGGAAGCCAGCAGCAGGGTGCGGGCGGCGCGGAGCGAGGTAATGGTCATGGAATTCTCCCTGGATCGCGCGGCGCTAACTCAACTGTTTAAGTTGAGAAAGATAGTTTTCCTTTAGTCGCCTTATACGCGAGATGAATCGGCGTCCTCTGCGGGGACGATTTTGGGCATGGTGAGCTGAATCCAGCCCAGTGCAAGCAGGTAGGAGGTGGCCGCGAAAGCGAACAGCGGGCCATAGCCGAGCCCCGCCGCCAGCACGAGACCGGCGATCTTGCTGATCGCCGTGCCGCCCAGATTGCCGCAGAACGCGCCGAAGCCAGTGACGCGGCCCACCTTGTGGCGCGGGGTCACGTCGGCGATCAGGCCGAAGAGGTTGGTCGAGAAGCCCTGGTGCCCAGCCAGCGTCAACGCCATCAGGCCCACGGCGGGCCAGTAGCCCTCGACATGGAGCGCCAGCGGAACCGGCACCACGCAGAGCGCGGATATCAGCATCAGCGTCTTGCGGGTTCGGTTGGCGCTCCAGCCGGTCGAAAGCAGGCGGTTGGCGGCGAAGCCGGCGATCAGCGATCCGGCCGCCGACCCGCAGTATGCCAGCGCCAGCGGGGGCCCAAGGTCGGTGCCGGACAGGCCGAACTGGCGGTTGAAATAGTCCGGCATCCAGAACAGCATCAGCCACCAGGTCGCGTCGGAAAGGACTTTGGCCAGGGCGATCGTCCAGGTCCGCCCTTCCTTCAGGAACAGCTTGTCGCCCGAAATCAGGCTGCCTTCCACCGTCGGTTGCCGGTCCCCGAAATCCACCCCGCGCGAGGCGGCGAGCCAGGCCAGCACCCAGACAAGGCCCACGGCGCCCGCCAGCACGAAAGCCGCGCGCCAGCCCCAGACCGCTGCAATCAACGGGATCCCCAGCGGGGCCAGGATCGCGCCCAGGCTGTTCATGGCATTCGAAAGGCCGAAGCCCAGCGAGCGCAATTTCGGCGGGAAGATCGTGGCGATGGTCTTGACGCTCGCCGGCGTGCCCATCGATTCCGTGGCGCCCAACCCGATGCGGCAAAGCACGAACTGGCTGAAGGTGTGCGCCCAGCCATGCGTCATCGCCGCCAGCGACCAGGCCGCCACGCCCGCCGCATTGGCCCACTTCGCGCCCAGCCGGTCGACGATCCAGCCTGCTGCGAGGAAGCCGAACGCGGCGCCCGCCTGGAACCAGGCGGCCAAGGTGCCGTAGTCGTCGTCGCTCCAGCCGAGATCGGCCGCGATCGTCGGCTTCAGCACCGAGATGATCTGGCGGTCTACGAGATTGAGCACGCCCGCGGTGAGGGCGAGAGCGAAAAGCAGCCAGCGGCGGCGCGGGGACAGGGTCATGGGCGGCAGGTCTAGCGATGGTGGGAGGGAGGGGCGAACAAGAAATTCTAGGGGAAGGGAGAAGACCCGGGGGATGATCCCCCGGACCCTCGGAATGTCGCCGCTCCGCGCCACCTATCGGCTGTGCGCTCCTTGCGGCGCAGCCAATATGTCTTCCGGCGCTGCCATGGGCGCGTGAGGTAGTCGGTCCGCCTGACCTCGACGGTAATGGGGGTGCAGGGGGTATTGACCCCCTGCTTTTCCCTTGTTCTTAAAAAGCCAGCGGCCCGTGATCGATCTGGGGCAGCACATGCCGCGCGAACAGGTCCGCTTCGCGGGCATGGGGGTAGCCGGAGAGGATGAAGGCATCGATCCCCGCCTCGCGATAGGCCTGCAATTTAGCCAGCACCTGATCCGGATCGCCGACGATCGCCGCGCCGCATCCCGAGCGGGCGCGGCCGATGCCGGTCCAGAGGTTGTCCTCGGCATAGCCGTCATCGCTGGCGGTTTCCCGCAATGCCGCCTGCGCCTGCACGCCGACCGACTGCGAATCCAGCGAGCGCGCACGGATCGCGGCGCCCTCTGCCGCGTCGAGGCGGGAGAGCAGGCGGTCCGCCGCGCCGCGCGCTTCCGTTTCGGTTTCGCGGACGATGACGTGGACGCGGTACCCGAAGCGCAGGGTGCGGCCGTACTTTGCGGCGCGGGCGCGCATGTCGGCGATGGTTTCCTTCACCGCCTCCATGCGGTCCGGCCACATCAGGTAGACGTCGCAGCCCTTGGCGGCCACCTCGCGGGCGGGCTCGGAGAGGCCGCCGAAGTAGAGCGGCGGGCATTTCGAGCCCGGCGCGATCATGCGCGGCGCATCCAGCTTGAGGTTCCAGAAGCGGCCCTGATGGTCGAGCGACTGGCCCGAGAGCAGGGTGCGCAGGATCTCGATGGCCTCGGTGGTGCGCTCGTAGCGGGCGGGGCCGTCAAGGGTTTCGCCGGGCATCTCGCTGGAAATGATGTTGATGTTGAGGCGACCGCCCCCGACCTTGGGGCCCAGAATCTGGTCGATCGTCGCGATCTGTCGGGCAAGCTGCGCGGGCCACATCTCACCGATGCGCACGGCCATCAGCAGCTTGATGCGGCGGACCTGGGTGGCGATGGCGGCGGCGAAGGCGGTGGTGTCGATGCCGAGCGCATAGCCCGAGGGCAGCAGCACATTGTCGAAACCGCCTTCCTCGGCGGCCGTCACGATATTGCGGCAATGCTCCCAGCTGGAGCGCAGCATCGGGTCCGGCTGGCCGAGGAACTCGTAGTCATCGTCGCAGAGCGCCGAAAACCAGCTGATCTCGCATGGATCGCGTGTCACGGCAGGCGTGCTCCCATCGAGGCTTCGAGCACGGCATACCATTCCGAAGCCGTCCATTCGACCTTGAAGGCATCGCGCGAGGCGAGAATGCGCTCGGGGGTCTGCGAGCCGACGATGGGAATGGCGCTCGAGGGGTGCGTCATGATCCACGACAGCGCGGCGGCGGCGGCATCGGTGCCGTAGCGCTCGCCCTGGGCGGCGACCAGCTTCGCTACCGGGTCTTCCGAACCGGCGGCAAGGCGCCCGCCGCCCAGCGGCGACCATGCCAGCACCGCCACGTCGCGGGCCATCGCCTGGTCGAGCGTGCCGTCATAGAGCGGCGCATAGCGCGCGGCCGAGAATTCCGGCTGGGTCGAGACGATGGGGAAGGGCAGGTAGGCCTGGAGCGCCTCGAACTCGGCGGGGCTGTAGTTGGACACGCCGATGGCCTTGACCTTGCCGCTCTCGACCATGGCGGCGAGGGTTTCGGCCACGTCGCGCGGGTGGGCCAGGAAGTCGCGGCGGTGGATCTGGTAGAGTTCGACCGAGGGCAGGCCAAGGCGTTCGAGCGAAGCTTCGAGCGCCTTGTTCAGGTAGTCCGGGCTGGAGTCGTAGGGAATGCCCAGCACGATGCCGCCCTTGGTGGCGATGGTCATCCGGTCGCGCAGGTCCGGGCGGGCGGCGAGCGCCTTGCCCAGCAGCAGTTCCGCGCCGCCGAAGCCGAGCGCGGCGTCGCAGCCGTAGATGTCGGCGGTGTCGAACAGGGTCACGCCTGCCTCAAGCGCCGCCTCGATGCGGGCGACGATGGCGCCGATGTCGTCGTTACCGTCGGGTCGGGCGAGCCGCCACATGCCCCAGGCAATCGGGAAAACGGAAATTCCGCTCTTGCCGAGCGGGACGGGTTGGGCCGATAGGGCCCGCGTCGTGAGCGTGGTCATGGACCGCCACATGGCACATGGAGTCGTGAAATGGTAGAGACGCTGCGTTACGGAATTGTCGGCACCGGGATGATGGGTGTCGAGCACATCCACAACCTCAAGATCCTCGAAGGTGCCGAAGTGGTCGCCATCGCCGATCCCGAGCCGACTTCGCTCGGCTGGGCGAAAGATGCGCTGGGCGACAAGGCCGAGGGCGTCGCCGAATATGCCGACAGCGCCAGCATGATCGCCAATGCCGGGCTCGATGCCGTGGTGGTCGTCTCGCCGAATTTCACGCACCGCGCGGTGCTGGAGCCGTTGCTGGACAGCGACGTGGCGATCCTCTGCGAAAAGCCGCTCTGCACGACGATGGAAGACGCCCGCTGGGTGGTGGAGCGGGCCGAGGCCCGCAAGGCTCCGTTCTGGACCGGCATGGAATATCGCTTCATGCCGCCCGCCAAGGCCTTCATCGACGAGATCCACGGTGGCAGGATCGGCCGCCTGCACATGCTCTCGATCCGCGAGCATCGCTTCCCGTTCCTGGTGAAAGTGCGCGACTGGAACCGCTTCTCCGTGAACACCGGCGGCACCATGGTGGAGAAGTGCTGCCACTTCTTCGACCTCATGCGCCTGATCACCCGTTCGGAGCCGGTGCGGGTCTATTGCTCGGGCGCGATGGACGTGAACCATCTCGACGAGCGCTATGAAGGCCGCCGGCCTGACATCATCGATAACAGCTTCACCACCGTCGATTTCGCGGACGGCAGCCGCGCGCTGCTCGATCTGTGCATGTTCGCCGAGGGCGCCGAGCATCAGGAAGAAATGAGCGCGACCGGCGACAAGGGCCGCCTCGACGTGCTGATCCCGCCGGGCGATCTCGTCTGGTCGCCGCGCGTGCCGTGGCCGGGGCCGAAGTCGGTCGAGCGCTGGCATGTGGCGGTGGACGAAGCGGCGATGGAAGCCGGTTCGCATCACGGCGCGACGTTCTACCAGCACGAAGCCTTTGCCCGCGCGGTTCGCGGCGAGGGCGATGTCCAGGTGACGGCGCGCGACGGTCTGATGGCAGTGGCGATCGGCGCTGCGGCCGAACTCAGCGCGCGCGAGAAGCGCGTGGTGGAGATGGCCGAGCTGCTGGGGTGATGTCCGAGGTGTAGGCGGATATGACGTTGAGTCGTTGGATATTCCGTCGTCCCGGACTTGATCCGGGACCGCTGGCCGAGCCGCGCCCACCTCAAGGCTGGGCGCGGTGTGGCTGGGGCGCGGTTCTGCGACGTATTGCCTAAAGTTTTGCCAGCGGTCCCGGATCAGGTCCGGGACGACGTATGTCTTCACCCTCTGGCTACCGCCCGAACGCAACCGTCAGCCGGTTCCCGGAACGGTCGAAAAAGTATCGGCCTCTTTTCGGCGGCCCACCGTGCGCAGGGAATCCAGCCTTCGGGAAAATACGGATCCGCAGGGGTTTGCGGCCTGAATGGACGGATTCGCGCCAATCTTCGGGTGTTGCGTAACCGTCACATTCCGCGCCGGATCGCCTACCGGAATACCCCTAATGAGCAACTTTGACCGTCCGGTCGCGGTTCTGCTGGAACCCCCGACCCCAAGTGAGGACGTGTTATGAAGATCAAGGCCACCACGCTCGCAGCCATGCTCGCCGCCGGACTTACCGCCGGCATCGCTGCCCAGCCGGCCCTTGCGCAGGATTCCGGTTCCCCCGAGATCGCCCCCAATGGGACGAGCTTTCGCGGGATCCGCGTCGAAGGAAACTTCGGTGGAGACCGCTTCCGGTCGCAAGGCGATCACAACGACAAGTTCGGCTACGGCGGCACGGTCGGTTTCGACGGCACTCTCGGCGAGCGCATCGTGATCGGCGCGGAAGGCAGCTTCTGGAAGCCGGGCAAGGGCAATGAGAACTGCAACGGCCTGCCGGACGGCAACAGCATCTGCCACAAGGGCTTCGAGGAATGGGGCGCGGCGGTTCGTGCAGGCTTCCTGGCCACGCCGCAGCTGCTCGTGTTCGCCAAGGGCGGCTACGTCAACGGCGAGCAGCGCCGCCGCATCGACGGCCCGACCGGCGACACGCTGGTCTACGATCACTACCGCGCCGACGGCTACCAGGTCGGCGGCGGCGTGGAATATACGCTGACCCAGGGGCGTCTGCCGGTCTACGTGAACGCGCAATACGTCTATTCCGACTATCACGGCCATACCTCGCGCCAGCGCCTGATGGGCGGCGTGGGCATCCGCTTCAAGTAATCGTATCCTCTTCGCAGGCCAGTCTCTTCGCAGGCCAGTCTCTTCGCAGGCCAGTCTCTTCGCAGGCCAGTCTCTTCGCAGGGGAGTGGGCCCGGATCGTCCTCGCGGCGATCCGGGCCTTTCCTCATGAGCGCTGTACGTCCCCGGAAACGCCGACTGTCATGAGCGAGGACGAATAGGGCGCCACCAGTTCGGCGGCCCGTTTCCATTCTCCGCGCAGCCAGGTTTCGTGCGCATGGGGCGGCAGGATCACCGGCATCGTGTCGCGACCCTCGGCGCGCAGGGCTGCGTTGGCCTCGCAAGTCATCAGGGCGAAGCTCGGCACTTCGCTGTCCTTCCAGATTGCAGCCATGGCGAAGATCGGCTGATCGACCGCGCCGAACCAGCATTGGCGGCGCTTGCCGTCGCGCGGCTCGACCTTGCCCCATTCCATGAAGGCGGTGGCGGGCACGAGGCAGCGGAATTCGCTGTTGCGCAGGTTGCCGATCCAGAACGGACTTTCGGGGTTGCGCACGGTGAGAATCCCGTGGCGGCGCTCGCCGAAGGCGGCGGGCGGCGGAGGAACGCCCCAAAGGCGGGGCACCATGCGGCGCGGCAGGCGCTTTTCGGGCCTCGGCCCTGCGACGAACTCCCGTCCCATCGTCACCACCGGCGCGAAGCCGCCGCCCGATACCGCGCCGCCCGGCCAGGGATCGTTGCCGGCCTCCGCGCCCATGGCGGGGGCGACTTCGCGTGCAGGCGCGTCGAGGCGATAGATGATCGGCATGTCTCTTGCGGCCCTAGACGGGCGGAAAAGCCGCGTCTATCGTCCGCCCATCCCCGGGGAGCTTGTGCCCAAGGTTTTCGTTATTGCGAAAGCCGGAAGGAAACAAATGGCTGAGAGGGGCAGGTCACGCTGCCCGACCCGTTGAACCTGAACCCGTTAACACGGGCGGAGGGAAGGGCGGGCCACAGAACTCTCTGTCGCGACCTTTCTTTCGTCCATAAGCCGAAGGAAAATCGCTTATGGCCGACATCAATTCCAAACTGGAAATCGGCGTTACTACCGGACCCATTCGCGGGTCGAAGAAGATCCATGTCGGACCGCTGGGCGTTGCTATGCGGGAAATACATCTGGAGCCTGGATCGGGCGAGGCGCCGGTGCGCGTCTACGATACGTCCGGTCCCTATACCGATCCCGCTGTGAACATCGACATCGCGGCGGGCTTAGCCGCCAAGCGCCGCGACTGGATTCTCGGACGCGGCGATGTGGAGGACTATGCAGCCCGCGCGGTGAAGCCCGAGGACAATGGCCAACTCGGCCCTGATCGCTCAGGCGGCGTCCCGGCGTTTCCCAACGTGGTCAAGCGCCCGCTGCGTGCGAAAGCGGGCATGAACGTCAGCCAGATGCACTACGCCAGGGCCGGCATCATCACGCCGGAGATGGAATACGTCGCCGAGCGCGAGAACCTCGGCCGCGCGATGCTCAAGGAATATCAGCGCGACGGGCAGGACTGGGGTGCCGCTATCCCGGATTACGTGACGCCCGAGTTCGTGCGCGAGGAAGTGGCGCGCGGCCGGGCCATCATCCCCTCGAACATCAACCACCCGGAAAGCGAGCCGATGGCGATCGGCCGCAATTTCCTGGTCAAGATCAACGCCAATATCGGCAACTCCGCCGTCGCCTCGGACGTGGCGAGCGAGGTGGACAAGATGGTCTGGTCGATCCGCTGGGGCGCGGATACGGTGATGGACCTCTCCACGGGCCGCAACATCCACGACACCCGCGAATGGATCATCCGCAACAGCCCAGTGCCGATCGGCACCGTGCCGATCTACCAGGCGCTGGAGAAAGTCGGGGGCATTGCCGAGGACCTGACCTGGGAAGTGTTCCGCGATACCCTGATCGAACAGGCCGAGCAGGGCGTGGACTACTTCACCATCCACGCCGGTGTGCGCCTGCCTTTCGTGCCGCTCGCCGCCAAGCGCGTGACCGGGATCGTCAGCCGGGGCGGCTCGATCATGGCCAAGTGGTGCCTCGCCCATCACCGCGAATCGTTCCTCTACGAACGCTTCGACGAGATCACCGAGATCATGAAGGCCTATGACGTCGCCTACTCGCTGGGTGACGGTCTGCGCCCCGGCTCGATCGCCGACGCCAACGACGAGGCGCAGTTCGCCGAACTCTACACCCTGGGCGAACTCACCAAGCGCGCCTGGGCACAGGACGTGCAGGTGATGATCGAGGGGCCGGGCCATGTGCCGATGCACAAGGTGAAGGAGAACATGGAAAAGCAGCTGGAGGCTTGCGGCGAGGCGCCGTTCTATACCCTCGGGCCGCTCGTCACCGATATCGCACCGGGTTACGACCACATCACCAGCGGCATCGGCGCCGCCATGATCGGCTGGTATGGCACGGCGATGCTCTGCTACGTCACGCCCAAGGAGCATCTCGGCCTGCCGGACCGGGACGACGTGAAAGTCGGCGTCGTCACCTACAAGCTGGCCGCCCACGCTGCCGATCTGGCGAAAGGCCACCCGGCGGCCAAGGTCCGCGACGATGCCCTCAGCCGCGCGCGTTTCGAGTTCCGCTGGCGTGATCAGTTCAACCTCAGCCTCGATCCCGACACGGCGGAACAGTACCACGACCAGTCTCTGCCCGCCGAAGGGGCAAAGTCGGCGCACTTCTGCTCGATGTGCGGGCCGAAGTTCTGCTCCATGAAGATCAGCCAGGAGGTGCGGGACTTTGCGGCGAAGCAGAACCAGCCCTCGACCGGGTTCATCGCCGCCGAGGAAGGCGGCATGCTCGCCATCAGCGAGGCCGAGGCCGGAATGGCGCAGATGAGCAAGGTGTTCAAGGAAACCGGCAGCGAACTCTACATGGGCGCCGGCGACCGCGAGCACGATTGAGGTGAAATGAGGTCGAAGTAACGTCGTCCCGGACTTGATCCGGGACCGCTGGCAAAGCCACGCCCAACTCTCGGCTGGGCGCGGTCCTGCGGGCTAGCGCCTAAAGGACTGCCAGCGGTCCCGGGTCGAGCCCGGGACGACGATCTCCGGATCACCGATTCCCCTTCGCGGGAATCGATTGCGCTGATACTTAGGCTCTCCATCTGGAGAAACCTGAATGCCCCGCAATTCCAATGGCGATTGGATGAAGCTCGCCCATGACAGCTACTGGCTCTGGGCCGAATCCATGATGGTCATGGGTATGCGCACTACCGATATGATGACCGGACGCGGCAGCAACCGCGAAAACATGCTGATGGTCACCGAAAAACTCCAGGCTAACGCCGAACTGGCCATGAAGCTGGCTACCGGCGGACTGACCTCTCCGGAGCAGACCGCGCACAAGGCGGTCCGCCACTATCGCAAGCGCGTCACTGCCAATCGCCGCCGCCTCTCGCGGAAGAAAAGCTGATGGCCGCCGGGGGTAAAGTGCACGTCGGCATCGGCGGCTGGAGCTATGACCCCTGGCGCGAGACGTTCTACCCCAAGGGCGTGTCCAAGGCCCGTGAACTGGAATATGTCGGGCAGCACCTCACGGGAACCGAGATCAACGCCACTTTCTACGGCCGCCAGAAGCCGGCCAGCTTTGCCAAATGGCGCGATACCGTGCCAGATGGTTTCAGGTTCGCGCTCAAGGGCTCCCGCTACTGCACGAACCGCAAGAACCTGGCCGAAGCGGGTGAGAGCGTCACCAACTTCGTCGAGCAGGGACTGGTCGAACTGGGCGACAAGCTGGGACCGATAAACTGGCAACTGGCCGCCACCAAACGGTTCGACCCTGACGAGATCGCCGCATTCCTTGATCTGCTGCCCGAGCAGCACGGCGGCCTGCGCCTTCGCCACGCCATCGAGCCGCGTCACGAGAGCTTCAACGATCCGGCCTTCCTGGCTCTCGTCCGCAAGGCCGGGGTCGCCGTCGTGCTGGCCGACAGCCAGGAATACCCGGCATTCGAGGAAGCGGCCGAAGCGGGCCCTTTCATCTACGCCCGCCTACAGAACGCGCGCAGCGAGATCGAACAGGGCTACCCCGACGCCGAGCTGGATCACTGGCGCAAGCGTGCCGAAGACTGGTCCGGCGCCGGGCGCGACGTATTCCTGTTCTTCATCAACGGCGCCAAGGAAAGAGCGCCAGCGGCAGCCATGGCACTGATCGGGCGGCTAGACGATCGATCCTGATGGCGGCGGGAAACCCGGCGCCCGTCAACGCGTGATCGCAAAGCCGATTCTCAGGCGGTTCATGCGCCGGTTGTAATCGAACAGGCTTTCGCCATACCCCGTGAAGCTCTGCACGAAGAGATAGAGGTTGGGCCCGCCCAGAAAGCGGTCGATCGGATAGGACAGGTCGGTTTCCAGCCCTCCCTTGCCGGAATTGAAATTGTACCTTCCCGAGGCCGAAAGCAGCAGCCCGTCGTCCTTGCCCAGGCTGATGTCGAGCGAGGAGGCGCCGCGATACTTCAGGATGTCCGGATTGCCGGCCTTGCCGCCCACCAGCAACATGGCGCGGGGAGCCAGTGACAGCCGGTAGCCGTCGCCGAGCTGCTGGCTGACGGTGGGCGAGATATAGACATTGTTGACGCTGCGGCCCTGGACCTTGCCGGCGCGACCGTTGGATTCATGCTGGAGGCCCACTTGCAAGCCCGCTCCCGTATGGGAAGAGAGCGCGAATTCGGGCGTGCGGTAGAACAGCTCCGGCAGATAGTTTGCGTCGCGGAACGAAGAGTCGGAAGCGATGTCCCAGAACAGCTTGTTGGTGAAACCGAAGTAGAGACCGTCCCGCCAGCTTGGACGAGCGCCGTCTGCGGCAGTGCCAAGAAGTCGATACTTGAAGCTGAGCTGCACGCGCCATTCACTGTCCTTGGCGTTGCCGAACACGATGTAGCTCGGCTCGTAGGGCGAGAAATTCGCAAGGAAGCGGTTTTCTTCCCGTTCGAGGCGCGATTGCACCGGCGGGTGCCCAGCATGGTTCGCCACTGGCGCGATCGTGCCGCGCTCGGGCTCGGAAATGGCAACCTCCCGCCGGGGGGCTTTCACCGAGACTTGGGCGGTGTTCCATTGTGGAATGCTGATGAGCCGGTTACCGGCCATCGTCGCGCTATCGGCGCCGAGGTTCAGCTTGTATCGCACTGTGGCGAAGGCGCCTGGGGCAAGAGCGAGCCTCGACGAGGTATCGTCCGCCCGCTCCAGCGAGACCATATCCGCGCGGTCGCCTTGCAATTGGCCTGCGACCACGGCGGGAACGTCAATCTGCCTATCCACCTGGCTGTCGTTGACGACCAGAATTTCGACGAGGACGGAGCCGTCGGTCGCTATGCCATCGGTATGGGTGATGATGGCTTGCTGCATGGGTTCCGCCCACGCGGTTTGGGCGCACAAAGCGCCCGCCAGGGCGACAAGGCCCGAAAATTCCTTCAAAATCTGTACCCCGTGCGCCCGAATTATCTGCCCGCTTGTTGATCGCGGGCTCAATTTTGCAATGCGAATCAAAACCGTAATGGCCCTTTATAGGCGATGGCGGACTGGCTCCGTGGGCTGGGAAGGGCGTTTTTCAGGGAGCGCGGGCGGGAGGCGGAATTGGCACCAGTTTCCACCTATCTCTGGAAGGGCGAAACGCCAGCTACGGGGCAACCTTCATCTCGCTGGCGCATTGCCCCGTCATGAAGAACATCCTCGTCGCATCCGCGCTCGCCTGCGCCCTCGCCGCCTGTTCGTCCCAGGCACCCGAGCAGACGGGCGAAGCCACGCCTGCTGCCGCCGAGCCCACATCCGCCGTGCCGACTGCGGACGTAGCAGAACCGCCTGCCGCCATTTCCGATGGGAAGATTCTCTCGCTGGAAGGGCTGGGCAATCTCCGCATCGGCGAGGCGGCCCCTGCGGGTTCCTCCTGGGCAGAGCGTGGGGCGCAGGAGTCCGACACCTGTCGCACGATCACCTCGCCGGACTATCCGGGCGTCTACGCCATTGTCGAACAGGGCAAGGTCCGGCGCATCACGCTGGGGCAACGTTCTACGGTGAAGCTGGTGGAAGGCATCGGCGTCGGCTCTACCGAGGCCGACGTGAAGAAGTGGTTCGCCGGTTTCCGCGAGGAAGCGCACAAGTATGAACCTGCGCCGGCGAAGTACCTCACTGCGCCCAATGCCGAAAGCGGCGATCCGGCCTTGCGGTTCGAGATCGGACAGGACCGGAAGGTCAAGCTGATCCATGTCGGAACGATGCCGGTGCTGGAGTATGTGGAGGGTTGTTCCTGAACTGCTCCCTCCAAGCGGGTTTCGTGTAAGCTCGGTGGTCACACCTTCAAGCACGAGAGCCGCGCGATGAACCACTACCTGCTGACCTATCATCTTGCCGCCGACTATCTGGAACGTCGGCCTCAGTATCGCGAACCGCATCTAGCGCTGGCCTGGCAGGCGGTGGAGCGAGGCGAACTGGTGCTGGGCGGGGCAGTGGAGGATCCGGTCGATACGGCGCTTCTGCTTTTCGCCGGGGACAGTCCGGAGGTGGCGGAAGCCTTTGCAAAGGCCGATCCCTATGTGACCGCAGGCATCGTCGAGCGCTGGACGGTGCGGCGCTGGGCAACGGTCGTCGGGCGTGAGGCTGCCGATCCGGTACGTGGCTCGGGTAACGGCGGGTTCCAGGCATGAGCGCGGCCGAACTGGCGATACGCGCCCGCCGCGCAGCATTCAACCGCGCCATTGTCGAAGGTGACGCTGCGGCTATCGGCCCGATCCTGGCGCGCGACTGCGTGATGGTGACCGGCACCGACAGCGCGGTGATTTCAGGCCGGATGGGGCAGGTCAAAGTCTGGCGCCGCGAGTTCGCGAGCCCGGCGCGGCTGGTCTACGCGCGCATACCGGATCAGGTCACGATTTCGCCGGTAGAGCCGATCGCGATGGAGCATGGCCGCTGGGAAGGCATCGACAGCACTTCCGATGTGATGGCGGCCGCCGGAACCTACACCGCGAAATGGCGCGAACTGGGCGGCGTATGGGTGATCGAGGCGGAGCTTTTTCTGACTCTCGCCTAAGCCTTCAGGCGCCTGAGCTATCAGGCGCCCTCGCGTTCGGCGGCGAGGACATCGGCGGCGGCACCGGCGGCGCGCGCGGCGGAAGCGGCGGCGGCATCGTTGCCCTGATCATGCGGCGTTGCGGTTGGCCGGGTCGGCGCCGCCTGCTGCGGCAGGTAGCTGCGAGGTCCGGGTTGATAGAGGCGCTGCTCGCGGTTCTGGAAGGGCGGGGGCGGCGAGACGAAGGCGGGTTCGTCTCCTGCCTCGTCCTCGTCCCGTTCGATCCAGCGGGGCGGGGGCGCGCGATCGTCCCAACCGGACCCGTCGAGGATCACCATGCGTCCTCGCGGCGGCCCGAATCCGTCTTCTTCGGCAAAGCCGTCCGCCTCATCCATCGAGCCGTCGGGCAGGGCATAGCCGCGCGCGTCGTCCAATTCGCGATCCTCGGTGGGTGAACGCTGGCCATCGGACAGCGCATAGCTGTCCGGATACTTCTGGATCTTGCCCGTCGTCATGCCTGCCGCGACCACGCCCGCACCGATGCCGCCGGCCGCCAGCACCAGAAACCACTTGCCCAAACCCATTTCAACTCCAAGCCACGCCAGCCACACTTACTCAATATAGGACTAAGAGACTGTTTGAAAATTGCCCGTTCAGGCATTTTTGGGGCGGCACCGGCCCTCTCCCCCACCCTGCCACCCGCAGGATACTACCGTTGGGTGGCAGGGTGGGGGAGAGGGCCGGTGCCGCAAAATTCGCGCCTCGCGAATTTTCAAACGGGCTCTAAACGACACGGGATGTCGGTGAGGTGAATGCCCAAGGGATTATACGCATGCCGGTGATAAGCGATCGTTCAGAAGCGGGTGACATGGTGAACGCATGTTTACGAAACGCTCCGACGCCTATTCGCTCACCCCATGCTGGTTCACCCGCGTGCACGAGCCCGACGGGTTTCGCGAGCGTGACGATGACGGAACGCTGGTTTGCACCTGCCGTCATTGCCGCAAGCGCATCCGCTCACGCGAGGGGAAGACCTGGAACCTGGCCGATGGCCTCGATCTGGATGCCTTGGCCGCGTCCTGCATTTCCAGCCACTTCAGCGTCATCGACGTGGAGGAGGGCATGGTGCTGGCGCGCTACAAGGTGCCGCCGAATTCCGATGAACTGGTCATAGCGGACATGTGGGCCACGATCGCCCGGAAGCATGGCGTCGAAGCGGGCGGGGATGTGGAGATCCGCCTCGTCCGGCACGAGGACGTCCTGCAGAAACGCCACTGAAGCCGCGCCAGCCGGACAAGAAAAAGGGCGCTCTCCCCTAGGGAAGAGCGCCCGAATTCTTTGGGGTCTAACCCTTACTGCGCGGTGGCGGCAGCCAGGGCGCCCTTGGCGTCGGCAAGGCGGAAGTTCACGTTGCGCGAGTTGTAGGTGCCGGTGACGCGGTTGCCGGCGACGTAGAGGCGGAAGGGAACCTGGCCCGAGGCGGTGCCCTCGATCACGGTAACCTTGCCCTTCTGCTCGGTGGTGTAGTTGTAGTGCACGCCGTCGTGCGAGAAGGTGCGGGCATCTTCAGCGTGAGCGGCAGTGGTTGCAACGGCGGCGACAGCGGCGCCGATCGCGAAAACGGTCTTGATCATGGCAAAATCCTTGGTCTGAAACGATAGGAGATTGCCTTGGGCACCCCTTATCTTGTTGCAGTGCAACATGTATATTCGGCACCTCTGTCGCAATGGCATAACTTGCCACCAGTGTTGCGTATTGCGCAACTCAACTAAAATCCACGTAGTATGATGATGTTAGCGGTAACGGAGTTGGTGGTGGCTGCCGCTCTTTCGCGAAATTTCACGACTGGAGGGCGGGACCATCGTTCTCTTGCGGGCGAATCGTTTGCTCCGCAGGTCTGGATTTCGTTCGCGCAGAGGTGTCGATTGCGTCCCTTGCAGGATAAAGCTACGTCTTCGACATGAGCCGAATTCATGCTGCCGTGCAGCGCATTCTCCTTGCTGCCTTCGTCAGCGCCACCGTTTCAGCGTGCCACGGCGGCGCTAAGGACATGCCAGGCGATGCCGGCGATCGCGCGCCGTTCCACGACATATCCGAACACGAGCGGATTCGCGTCATCGGGACGGAGCCGTTCTGGAACGGGGAAGTCGCGGAGGGGCGGATGACCTACACCACGCCGGACGAGCCTCAGGTGAAGGCCTTTCCCGTAGACCGGTTCGCCGGTCGTGGCGGACTGTCCTTCAGCGGCGAACCTCAGGGAGTGCCCTGGGTTCTGGCGATTGCGCCGGGCGATTGCAGCGACGGCATGTCGGACCGCGCCTATCCTTTCACCGCCTTGCTGAAGATCGGGGAAGAAACGCGTCAGGGTTGCGCGTGGACGGATGCTCGACGGCCGGTGGAAAGGGACTCCTCGTCAACCGAAAGCCGTTGAGCGGCGTGCGATTGGCCGGTCGGGGACCTGCCGCCGGCGCTCCGACGGGCCTGCTCGGCTTCGGGACCGGCCGGAAGGCAAGCGCCGGCCAGTCCTCCCAGGATGATCGCGCCGGCTATGGCGCCTATAACGTTGATCTTCATCGGCCTGATCTCGTCTTGCCCCGTCGATGTAGGAAACTCGGCAGGATATGACCTGTTCCCCGGGGTGTTTGCCGAATAGCGCCGCTTCAACGCTTGCGGACGAACTCCGCGCGCAGGACCAGACCCTTGATGCCGGGATATTTGCAGTCGATCTCTTGCGGATCGCCGGTGAGGCGAATGGACTTGATCAAGGTGCCCTGCTTCAGGGTCTGTCCCGCGCCTTTGACGTCGAGATCCTTGATCAGCGTAACCTGGTCGCCATCCGCCAGCACATTGCCGACGGCATCGCGCACTTCGACGGCATTTTCCGAGGCGCGTTTGCCAGCCAGTTCGGACGCGGGCATCCATTCGCCGCTGTCCTCGTCATAGACGTAATCCTCGTCATCGCCTGCCATGATCGTCCTTTCGTCAAGGCTCCTTGAGGAACCTTCCGTTCGGCGTGGCCATGGCAGGCGATGGGAGGCATTGATAGGACATTCTGACGCCGGACAGAGCATCCGGCGCCTTCTGCGTCAGCCCTCCAGCGACTTTTCGAGCGTGATCTCGCAATTCAGCAGCTTGGAGATCGGGCATCCGGCCTTGGCTTCGTCGGCCAGCCTTGCGAATTCCTCGAGGTCGATGCCCGGGACGCTGGCCTTGAGGGTGAGGGCGGACTTGGTCACGGCGAAGCCGCCGTCCGCGCTGTCCAGAGTGACGGTGCACTGGGTGTCCAGGGTACCGTCGGAGAACCCTGCCTTGGCCAGGGCGAAGCTGGTGGCCATGGTGAAGCAGGCAGCATGAGCGGCGGCGATCAGCTCCTCGGGATTGGTGCCGGGCTGCCCTTCGAAACGGGTGCCGAAGCCGTAAGGCTGGTCGCTGAGCACGCCCGAGCGGGTGGTGATGGCGCCCTTGCCGTCCTTGCCGAGGCCTGAATAGCGTGCGGAAGCGGAGTTCGTCGTCATGCCGGAATCCTTTCGTTGGTCGTGCAATCGGGGAAGTGTGAAGCGGACACGCGGGGACAAGGATCGATCAGGGCAAGTGTTCCCGATTCGGGGTTGAGCCGCTGTGGTTCCGATGTTCAGGCGGGATGAAGCGCATGGATGGCCCTGGTTCCGGCGTTAGCGGATGCAGCATCGAATCGCTTCCAGGCCCGTTCGTGGAACCAGAAGGCTATCGCGTTGATGCAGGGTTCCACAAGCGCGATCCCACCCGCCAGGGCAAGCGATCCCGTCATTACATAGGCTACGGTGAAGCCCACCGTCAGATGGACGCTCAGATAGGTCAGGGTCTTGATGATATCACGCGACATGGTCGATTCCTTTCGCAGTGCGAAATATCGGCCTTTCCGGCGTTTGCTCCAATGACGACTTCCGATTTCCATGATCGGCTGCTATGCGTTCAAGCCAAGAAAGACGGCCCGCATGAACGGCGCCGTGCTGGAAGAGGATGGTGTCATGGCGCGGTTCCTGACAGCATTGCAGGTGGGCTTCGCCCTGGTTCTCGCCTCGGGAAGCGGCAGCGCCTTCACGGGCACGGCGCTGGCCAAAGAACTTGTGGCCGGAGAACTTTTGGCTGGAGAACCGGCGGACGAGGTGGCCATGTCTCCGGACATGGTCGGCGCCTACTTCATGAGAGACAGCCTGGTTCCCCGAGCGGACGATCTCGCCCTCATCCAGAGAAAGCCCGCGTTGTACCTTGCCAGTTTCAATGACGGCATGGCGACGGTGGCCTATTCTCTGGATGAAGGGCGGATCGTCTATCGGGTGGTATCCGGCACGGTGGACGATGCCGCGCGGGAGGCGATCGATCACGCGCTTGCCAGGCTTCAGCGAAAGCTGGCCTGACCAGGCACGGTGCCGCAGGGCGGGTCTGAAGACGGAACGGAAGAGCGCGCGGCGCAAGAGCCGCGAAGGCCGAGGGAAGGGAGAAGATCGAGGCGCGTCGGACAGTGATCCGGCGCGCCTCGATATTTGTCCGGCTCGATGTTTTTCCGACACGATGCTCCGGATTGTCGCCATGGCGGAGCTTTCGGGTCTGGACCGGCCTGGTGCGGCGCAGCATAAGGCGCCATGGAATTCGTCCACCATTACGAGCGCGCGATCGCCTGGATCGTCGCGCAGTGCCCCGCCCCCGACAAGTTCGCGCATACATATGCGGGGCTTACGATCTGGTTGCTGACGGCGATCCTCATGAAGAAGAAGCTCAGTTCCGCCTGGCCGCTTGCCATGGTGGTGCTGTTCGAGGCTGCCAACGAATATCTCGATCGGCTGGCCCACGGCTCCTGGAACTGGCCCGACACCATCCGCGACGTCGTGGCGACGCTGTTTTGGCCCTTCGTCATTTCCTTCGCCATGCGCCTGAGGCCCGCCATTCGCGGCTGAGCGGGGCGCACGCGGTTACTTCTTGCGATCCGGTGTGGAACGGTCGATCCTGTCAGGCGATTGCACCTGCGATCACCAATGTGATCGACGCGTGTTCGAACCTGTTGGAGGAAAGCCCGATGCAGACCCCGCAACGGCGTGCCATGTTGTCCGGCATCGCCTTCGTTCTACTCGCCTGCGGCCTCGCCGGCTGCAAGCGCGAAGCCGAGCCGACACCGGCCCCAACTGCCGCGCCCGTGGTCGAGCAATCTTCCCCTGCCGAAGTCGCGACCGCGACCGATGCATCGACGGGCGTGGTCGACAGCCTCTCCGTCTATGTCGGGAAGTACCCGCTGGACAAGGTGGGCGACCATTCCTTCTTCCAGCATCCCGTCGTGCAAGAAGGCGTGTCCCGCGCGGTCACCGATCCCAAGGTGCTTGAGGCCATCGCCGCGATGAAGGGCCCGGTCGGTCCGGTCATGCGCAAGGACAACGACATCGCCGCCTCCCAGTGCGAACTGCACAATTGCGGCGCACACAACTACGCCGTTCACGTGGATGCCACGAGCAACTCGGTTTCGGCGGTCTGTTACTATGACGAAAAGGCGAGTCCGATCGCGACATGGTACCGGTCGGACGGCTCCAAGAGCAGCGAGGGTGAGGGCTGCTCCATCGGGTAGCTCCCTAGCGCGGGAGCCCGTCCAGCCAGGTTTCCACCAGCGTCATGTGTCCGGCCCAGTCGGGCGCACGATAGTCGACGAGCAGGCTTTTCTGGCGCGTCCTTTCCCCGCTGTCGTCGATGCAGGTGAGGACGGCATTCTCCCAGGCCTCGCGATCGTCGGCGGGCAGCAGCATCGGAATGCCCGGCGCCAGTTCGCGATAGACGGGAAGGTCGGTGGCGATCACCGGCGTGGCGCGAGACAGGGCCTCCAGTACGGGGAGGCCATAGCCCTCGACATGGCTCGGCATCAGCAGGGCGCGGGCATCATCCAGCCAGGCGGCCAATTCGCTATCGGTGCAGCGGGGAAGCTCGATGATGCGGCCATGGTCGTGATGGCGGGTATCCAGAAGCTCGAACGTCTGTTCGGCTTCCCAGCCGCGTTGGCCGATCAGGACGAGGTCGGGCGTGGCAGCGCCCAGTCTTTCGCGAAGCGCGTCCCAGACCTGCAGCAGCAGGGTGTGGTTCTTGCGGGCCTCGATCGTGCCCAGGCAGAGGAAATACGGCCTCTTTGCAGGCGCGGCCGGGGTCTCGGAAACCGTGCTGGGGGAAAGGGGCTCGATGCCAAGGTGGGCGACCAGGATCGGCGCCGGTTCGCGACCCTCGGCATGGGCGAAGCGAGTCAGCTCCGCACCGGTATCGGCGGAGTTGACGATGAAGCCGGCCGCCGCCGCCAGCGCATTGCGCATGCGCGCGGCGTGGCGTTCGGCTTCGCCGGCGCGGCAATATTGCGGGTGGGTGATGGGGATCAGGTCGTGGATGAGAAAGACCGGGCGCAGGCTTCGTGCCGCCAGCCAATCGACCAGTCCCACGACATTGAGGCCGGTGTGGCCGACATTGAGATAGAGCTTACCCGCGACACGGGGCGGGCGGGCGATGGCGAGTGGAACGGAGACTGCGAGCCGGGCCGCTAGCGCGCGCCGTATCGGCTTGCCCACGCCGCCGAGCAGAAGCGAGAAAAGCTTCCGGCTGGCGCGGGGGCCAAGCACCACGCGATGCTCGCGCCATTGCAGCATGGCCAGCGCGCGATCCGCGAATTCCTCCAGATAGGCCAGGCATACGCGGTCGATCCCGGTCGGCAAGCGGCCAGCCCAGAGGCGCCAGATCAGACGGCTGACGTCCAGCACGAAGGGGTGGGGTTCCGCCTGCCTCCCGCTATCGGCCTGAACGCGGGTGCGGGTCATGGTGATGGCCGGAGCGGGCGCCAGGGAAGACATGGCCGGCGGGTAGCAGTGGTCAGGATCGATTGGCAAGCGCCCTGCGAGAGGGTACTGGCAGAGCCATGTCACTTACGCAGCGCATCCTCCTTTGGGCATTCCTGGCCTCGGTGGCCGCCAGCATGGCCCTGGCGGTGACGGATCCCAGCTGGCTGGCGATCCCGGCCATGCTTGCCGCCTGGTATTTCGCGGACCTGCTCTCCGGCCTGATCCACATGTACATGGACTATCGCCCCTGCCGACCGGGCATGGGGCTCGATGCGATCTTCTTCTACGAAGGATCGCGTGAAAGCGCCGAATACCAGGGCATGTTCCGCGACCGGATGCGGCGGCTCAATCCGTTCGAGCGGATCTCCTACGATTTCAAGAACCATCATCCGCGGCCGGACGCGCTTGGGCGGCGGCAGTTGTGGCGGCTGATCGGCTCCACCGTCATTGCCGGCGCGCTGCCGATCTCGATCATCGGCAATCTGGCTGCCCTGCTGTTTCCCATTCCCGGCTGGGCCATGGCCGGTTTCGCGACCTTCCTGGTCGGCGGCGCCTTCGCCCAATACTTCCATGGCACGCTCCACCGCCGGGACAATCCGTGGTTCATCGTGGCCATGCGCAAGCTGGGCCTGCTGATGTCGCCAGAGGCGCACCAGATCCATCACGATACCCTGAAGCGGGACTTCGCAACCAACTCGGGCTGGTCGAACCCGCTGGTCAATGCCCTGTTCCGCTTCCTCCGTTCACGCGGCCACCTGCCTGACGCGAACCTGGAGCCTTCTTCCTGATCCGAAGCTTCAGGTCGTGCTGGCGACCGGCGCATAGCGGCGGCGGACGGCAGGGCGCTCCGGCGCTTCCACCGGCACCAGCAGGCGCTCGATGCTGTTCTCCACAAGGGTTCTGGTCGCCGATTCGCTGGCAAGGCCGCCGCGCACCAGGCACTTGGCATGGAGCACTTTCTTGAAGGCGGCATATAGATTGCGGTCGGGCAGCTCCGGGCTGCGCCAGAAACGGTCAAGCGATCCCTGGTGGGTGATTCCGGGAACGTCGTAGACGGCGTCGCCCAGCACGATCACCGGCGTTCCCGATGCCAGCGCGAGCGTTCCCGAGGTGCTGTTGACGCAGACCATGCCGATCGAATTCTCGCAAAGCGGCTGGAGATCGCCACCGTCGATATGCAGCACACGCCCGTCCAGACCGAAATGTGCGGCCCGCCGGCGGATCGTCGAGCGCCAGTTGCGGAAGCCCACGTCCAGCGGATGTTCCTTGATCACCAGCAGCGCTTCCTTCGGTGCATGGCGCGCGAAGCTTGCAAGGACATAGTCCAGAGCCATCGCCATCGACAGGAACGGCGAATGCGAGCGGATCTGGAAGTCGCCCGAGAGCTGGAGCGGAAACAGGAAGTAAGGCTTCCCGGCAATGTCCCGCAGCGTTTCCCGTGCCTGCCGGGCGCGGCGATCGCGCAGGGCGAAACGGCGTATCCAGCCGAAGCCCTCAAGCACGATCGAGCCCTGGCGATGCGTGCGGTAGAAGGGGAAGCGCAGCAGCAGCCGCCCGGTCACGACATTGTGATAATGCCAGTAGCTGTCATGCGCGCGGCGGTTGAACGAGGCGGTGATCGAAGGCAGGTCCGGGATTTCCGGCAGCCTCGCCGCGTCCGTCAGCAGGTTCTGCGGATCGCGGTCGAACGGGGAGTTTCCGTTAACCCCGTCGCGCTCCAGCGTCATCCAGTCGGGACGGATGTAGCCTTCCTCGAAGACATGGAAATGAATGCCCCGCAGGCGCGCAAGTCGCATCGCCCGCATATGCATGGGGCGGCAATCGCCGAACAGGACCACATCGGTGATCCCGTGCTCCTGCACGTAGCGATCGAAATAGAGCGGCCAGTCGCGCATGAGGCCGCGGTAATCCGTAGCCCCGTCCCGCCAGTCGCGGCGGTCGCCACCGGAGAGGTTGATGCGGTGGACAGCAGCGCCGCGACGGCGCAGCTCCTCGCCCAGTGCCTGAAAGAACGGGCCCGGCGGTCCTTGCAGGAACAGGAACCGGCGCTCTCCAGTGGTGAGAAGGAGATGCTTCATCGCCGGGTCATCCATCCAAGCACGCGGTTCATCCTCCCTTGAACTTCGCGCAAGCGTATAAGTCCTGATCGCACGTTGGCCTGTCCATTGGCAATCCTGTCCACCAGCGTTTCCGGGCCGCAAGGCAGGCGCGTGACGGGGTCGAGGTAGCGGGGATAGAGAATGAGCGTAGCCGCCACCAGTTCCTCCAATGTGCGCTTTCGGGTTCGGCGTGCGGGAACCTCGCCCAAGTCGCGCGTGAGGCCCCAGCCGGCATAGAACGGCACTCCGTGCGTGACGACCTCTCGCCCGCGCATCAGGGCTTCGAACCCCGCCAGCGAGGTCAGCACATGCACGGAATCGACCCGGTCCAGCAGGGATGCAATGGAAGAGATGCGGTCTATCTCGTCCGCAAACTCCAGCGCCCGGCTGTCCGGAACGTGGCCCTTGCGATGGCCGGCCTCGACGTCGGGATGGGGCTTGAACACGATGTGCGCTTCCGGCTCCTGCGCGCGGGTGCGGCGGAGCAGTTGCAGGTTGTCCAGCCCGCCGCCGCCGCGCAGCACCGAGCGGTCGTCCTCCACCTGGCCGGTCACGAGCACCAGCTTGCGGGCGCGATCGGGGTGCGAGTCGTTCACGCTGGCCCGATGGCTGGCGTCCTGCCCGTACTTGCTGATCCCACCGGCAACGAGCCTTTCGCGCAAGGCGCGCGCGCGCTGGAGGATGGGCTCGGGGATCGTCGCCGTTTCGAGGATGATCTCCAATTCGCTTGCCTGAGCAGGATCGAAGTGAGGGCCGTTTGCATCGACCACGATCGACAGCGGCGGCACGCAATTGGCGCCCAGGCCGGTCGAGCGGATCATGCCGTCCTCGATCTCGCCCACCGCGACGCCGCGCGCTTCAAGTTCGGACAGGACTTGGGCGTCGCTCCGCGCGATCCACGCGAGGGCACGCGCGGGATGGCCGGTCAGCGGCGCGCCGTCGGTATGACGCACCGGACCCGTCCCATCCCAGAGCAGGTTGTCGGCCGTGATCCGCTTCCATCTGGCGATGCCGTAGATGCTGCCGACCGCGCGGTTGGCATCGATCAGCCGACGCCAGCCTTCGAGCAGGTCGATGGCCTGGGCGGGCGTGATCCGGCTGCCATCGAAGGGATCGCGGTAAATCCAGCGGGAAAGCTCGGCGGAGACGGCATTTTCCAGTCCCTGCGGGTCCGACAGGGCGGCGAAACGTCCGGAGCCCACGATCTCGATCTCGCATCCGCTGAGCGCGGCGATCAGCAGAAGCTCATCGTCCGCGTCGGCCACCACGCGATCGGCCTTCGCGCAAAGGCTCCAGGGATCGCTGGCGGCGGGAACCCGGGGAAGCGCTTCAAGGCCGGGAAGGCGCCCGCGCGAGACCACCTGCCGCATGTCGTCGCGGCCGCGAAGATGCCGGGCGACAATGCCGGCCGCAGCCGTGCCCGAAGCGGACGCCAGCACGGTGCGGCCTTCCGGAAGGGACGCCGCCGCAGCCCAGAACTCTCCGCCCACCCGCGCCCGACGCAGCCGATCGACGAGGGTTGCCGCGTCGGAGACGGTCGTGGCGCCGTCCTGTGCGAGCGGCGATGCGCGATGGCCCGGAAAAGGGGGGATGCGCAGAAACGGTGGGCTCATCGTCCCGCCTCGCACGATTTGGTTGCGATCGAGAGGGCCAGTGTCTCGCCCAGCGCCGACAGGCGATCAGCGGCCCAGTCCCAGGCTGCGGGCGAGGTGGCGACGATTAGGCCTTCGCGGGCATCGTCGCATCGATAGGGCGTGCCGTCGGCCCGGCTCGCGCGTCCGCCGGCCTCGTTGAGGAACAGCACGCCTGCGGCATGGTCCCAGGACAGCGTCCGCGTGAACAGGGTCACATCGTTTTCGCCGGAGGCTACGCGCGGATACTGGTCGGCGGCGCAGCGGGGACTGTCGAGCACCTCGGCCTCGTCGGTGAGCGAGGCGATGAGGCGCCTGCGCCGTGCGGGCCCGGTGAACAGGCGGGTGACGGCCAAGGTTGGGCGGGCGCGGCCTGTGGGACCTGTGCGGAAGGGTGCTCCGTCGATCGTCGCCCCCTGGTCCTTGAGGGCGGCGCAAAAGCGGCCGGATAGCGGATCTAGCAGCCATCCCCCCGCCGGAACGCCATTGTCGACGAGCGCCACCAGCAGCCCGAAAGGCCCGGTTCCGGCGGCGAAATTGGCCGTGCCGTCAAGCGGGTCGACGATCCAGCAAGTTCCCGCGCCGAGTCCTTCCAACAGGTCCGGCCGGTGATGCACCGCCTCCTCACCGATCACCCGCGCGCCGGGGATCAGCCCAACGAGCGCTTCGTACAGGATCGCCTCGGATTCGCGGTCTGCTGCGGTCACCGGCTCCGTCTCGCCGGGATGCGCGCCTTTGTCGGCGACGGGCATGGCGCTCGCCGTGCCGAATCGCGGCATGATGGCGCGGCGCGCCGCCTCTCGCATCGCCTGCTCGACCGCGGGCGTAAGGCTTTGGTCCATGATCAGTGGGCCTCGGTCCCGTTCGATCGGCCGGTCACGGATGGCCGATCTCTCCATGCGTGTCGACACGAATGGAGGTGTAGGGGAGCTGAATATGGTCGAGCACCGAATGCGCCGCCTTGCCGAAGCGCGAGTTGGAGTTGCCGAAGAACAGCTCGCCCACGTTCAGGCCGAGGCCAACGAACAAGTGGCGCTTCGGCTCGATGCCCTTGTCGCGATCGCTGTTGAGGAAGTCGCTGGCGTAGTAGCCCACCTGGAAATCGACATAGCGCAGCGGCGTCTTGCGCAGGCCTTCGAAGCCGGCGCCCTTCAGCGAGAGCATGAAGCGCTGCTGTTCGTAGTGCTCCTTGCCGACGTGGCTGTAGATCTGGTGGTTCGGCATGATCTCGATCTTGAAGGCGATCTTCTCCTTCAGGCCGGGAACCGTGTTGCGCAGGACCGACAGCGCCGCACCGCTGACGTTCATCGCGATGTCCTGCATCGAATAGCCGCTGTCCGGCTCGATGGCGTCGGACACTTCGTTGATCGCCATCAGGCCCGCCGCGAGAATGCCCGCGGTGAGGGCGTCGCCCTCCGAAGCGTTGGTATTCCTGTGCAGGCGTGCGTGGAGAATGTCCGCGATCAGATAGGTGTTGAAGGCATGGGTGAGCTTGTCCATGCCAAGACTGGTGGTGTTCTTGCCGAACCAGCCCTCGTCCTTGAAGTGGAACGAGGTGGTTTCCTTGGTCAGCTTCGGGATCGTCTGGGCGCCCATGTAGATCGCGAGGATCGCCAGTTCGGTCTTGATCGTGCCGGCCTGCTTGAAGAAGCCGCGATATTGGGCATATTCGCGCGGGACATGGCCGGTGCCGTTCAGGTTGACTCCGGGCGGCAGCGAGGCAGCGGGGCCGGAAACCACGGTATTTGCAGGAAGCGTGTTATCGGCCGGACCATAGGCATCCTCTGCGATCGGCTGGCTCGGCTCAGGCGCGGAAATGGCAAGCGCCGCCAGATTGGGCCCGGCGCGCGGGGTCGCGATGTCGGCCAGATTCCATTGCCGCACCGAGCCCGGCTGGGGAGCGTTCGGATCGAATGGAGATGCCTGGCCCGGAACCTCGGAAAAAGCGGGCTCGGACAGGGCGGGGGAGCCGGCCTCCGGAAGGACTGCGCCGTCGAAGGCATCGGCCCAGGCGGGCGTTGCCGGCAGGCATGCGGCCAGCGCCAGAACCGCCCGGCCGCGGTAACCCATCCTCATCAATTTTCGTACCCTGAAACGTTATGCCAAATTACCGGCCAAATTGCAGGCGAGCCATATTTCGGAGACGCAAGAGCCACGAAATCAGTTGCCAGCCACCTGTCAAAGGGGCCATTGCCTAACCCCCCGAAATCGGTAGCCCTCTTCATATGATTGTTCTCAAGCCGGTCAAGTCGTTACTCATGGCGCCGCTCTGGATATTCCAGCTGGGCACCTCGGCTAAGAGTTTTCTCGACAATCCCCTGCTTGGTTCGCAGCGTCTGAACCGTCTTGGCCTGCACCGGGCGCGGGTGCGTCTGGCGGGAGCGCTCTGTGCGTGGCGGCGGCGGCGGCTGGCGCGCAAAGTGCGGGCCGACTGGCGCGAGGCCTTCGATCGCGACGGCTTCGTGGCGATCGAGAACGTGATCCCGGCGGAGCAGTTTGCGCCGCTGCGCGCCGCCATCCTCGGATACGAAGGCGAGGCGCGGGAGATGCGGCAGGGCGATGCGATCACGCGCCGTCTCGCGATCGATCCTGCGATGCTGCGGTCCATCCCCGAACTGCGCCGCCTGCTGGAGCGCGACGATCTCAAGGCGTTGTTCCACTACGTCGCGGGGTTCCGCATCGCGCCCTTGCACTATGTGCAGACCATCGTGACGCATGATGCCAGCAACGAAGCGGACCCCCAGGAATCGCTTCATGCCGATGCGTTTCACTCCTCGCTGAAATCCTGGCTGTTCCTGAACCCGGTTCCGGCCGACGAGGCGCCCTTCACTTTCGTGCCGGGCTCGCATCGGCTGACCCCGGCGCGCCTCGATTGGGAGTATCGCCGCAGCCTTGCCGATCCTCGGGAGATCGACCGCCTTTCGGCCCGCGGGTCGCCGCGCGTGCGGCAGGACGACCTTTCCGAAATGGAGTTGCCGCAGCCGCGCCCCATGGCTGTCGCGGCGAATACCCTGGTCGTGGCCGACACCCTGGGTTTTCACGCCCGAGGGGGCTCGGTGCGCCCGATCGAGCGGGTGGAGATATGGTCCTACAGCCGGCGCAATCCCTTCGTCCCCTGGCTGGGGGGCGATCTGCTGAGCATTCCGGGCCTGGCCGAGCGCCGAGTCGGCTGGCTCTGGGCGCTGCGGGACCGGTTCGAAAGCGTCGCCGGCCAGCCCTGGCGCAGCGTTGGTCGGCGCCGCGCGATAGATGCGCCCAACTGAAACGGCGCACGTGTCTTCATGATATTGTTGTTGCCGGAAGGTAACAGTTTAATTGTGAAACTATAGCTTCCCGCTACTTGCCGGCGCTTGTGCTAATTTTGCGACAGGTCGAGGAAATCAGGGATATCGTGGGGTTTACATAAGAGGCCGTGCTGCGTAGCACAAAATCGCGGACTGTGCGCACGTACAACAGTTCATGTCAGAACTGTGGCGTTGTGCACTGCGGCCAGCAAGGTGTAGGCGATGCGCGATAATCGAAAGCACGCGACCAGGGGGTTTAAGTTGTCGAATTCGGTCGTCCCGATCACCGTCGGGGCCAGCAATCTCATTATATCCCGAGCACGCGAAGTCATCGATATCGAGGCCCGCACCCTGGATAACCTGGCTGCATCGCTGGGCACAAGCTTCACCAAGGCCTGCCAGCTGCTTGCCGGGGCAACCGGGCGGATCGTCGTGGCCGGCGTGGGCAAGTCGGGGCACATCGCGCGCAAGATCGCAGCTACGCTCTCCGCCACGGGTTCGCCCGCGATGTATCTCCATCCCGGTGAAGCCGCGCACGGCGATCTCGGCATGGTGGTCGAAGGTGACGTAGTGCTGGCGATCTCCAACTCGGGGAATACCGCCGAACTTCAGGTTCTGTTCGATCATGTCGAACGCTGCGGCATTCCCGTGGTGGGCATGACCTCCTACGCCGATTCGCTGGTCGAGCGCCGGTCCGACGTCTGCATCCTGCTGCCCGTCGCTACCGAGGCCTGCCCTTCCAATATCGCGCCCACCAGCTCGACCACCCAGCAGCTTGCGCTGGGCGATGCGATCGCCATGGTGCTCATGGACATGCAGGGCGTCTCCAAGGAAAGCCTCAAGGCGCTTCATCCGGGCGGCTCGATCGGTTTGCGGCTGGCTTCGGTCAGCCAGCTCATGCACGGCAGCGACAAGCTGCCGCTGGTCGATCTCGACCTGCCGATGGACGACGTCATCACCTGCATGACCTCGATGGGCTTCGGCATCGCCGGCGTGGTCGATGCTGCGGGCCGACTGGTGGGCATCATCACCGACGGCGACCTGCGGCGGCATTTCAAGATGCTGGACCAGGTCCGCGCGCGTGAGGTGATGACGCCGCGACCCAAGATGTTGCGTGCCGACATGGCGGCCGAGGATGCCTTGCGCTTCCTCAACGATGCCCAGATCACCTGCGCCTTCGTCGTCGGAGAAGACGGCCCGCGCTGCGCCGTCGTCGAGGACGAGCTGGTGGCCACAATCAACCAGATTCCGATCGGCATCATCCATCTCCACGATTTCCTGCGCTCGGGGCTGAGCTGAACCTTTGACTTCCTCCAGTTTTGCAATCGTCATCCCGGCGCGCTTCGCGTCGAGCCGCTATCCCGGCAAGCCGCTCGTAAGGCTGACCGGTGCAACCGGCGAAGAACGCAGCCTGATCCGCCGCAGCTGGGATTGCGCCATGAGCGTGCCCGGCTCGGCCGGCGTCTGGGTGGCCACCGATGACAATCGGATCGCCGCCGAAGTGGAAAGCTTCGGCGGGCAGGTCGTCATGACCTCCCCGGACTGCGCCAATGGCACCGAACGCTGTGCCGAGGCGATCGCCACGCTGGGACCGATCGCCGATGTCGTCGTCAACCTTCAGGGGGACGCACCGCTGTCCCCGGCGGGCGTCGTTCCCGCGCTGGTGGAACGACTGCACCAGGATCCAGAGGCGATCATGGCCACGCCGGCGGTGCGTGCCTCGCGTTCGGTTTACGAGCATCTCGTGCAGGATCAGGCCGAGGGCCGCGTGGGCGGCACTACGGCCGTGATTGACGGGCGCGGGCGTGCGCTTTATTTCTCGAAGCGCGTGCTGCCCTATCTTCCGGCGGAAGCCGCCGCGCGGGAGTTTCCGCCGGTCCATCTGCATCTCGGGCTCTATGCCTATCGCCGCGAGGCGCTGGAACGCTACGTGGCCGCACCTGCATGCGAGCTGGAGCTGCTGGAGGGCCTGGAGCAGCTGCGCTTCCTCGATCTTGGCCTGCCGGTCTCGGTGGTGACGCTCGATCCGCTGTCGTGGGACGCGATCGAACTGAACAATCCCGGCGACAAACCGGTGATCGAGCGTATTCTCCAGGAACGCGGGATCGCCTGAGGCAGGGCCGAAGGCGAAGCCGGATTTTGGCCCGCGCCCGCCCCCTTCCTCTCAGTCGATGTCCAGCGGCGGGAAGCCCTTGACCAGCTGGTCTATGGCCTGAACCTGCTCCAGATAGGCGCGCAAGCGGTCTAGCGGCAGCGCGCAGGGGCCGTCGCAGAGCGCTTTGTCAGGATCGGGGTGCGCTTCCAAAAACAGTCCCGCGATGCCCAGCGCCATGCCCGCGCGGGTGAGGGCGGCAGCCTGGGTGCGGCGACCATCGGCGCTGTCCGTTCGCCCACCCGGTCGCTGAAGCGCATGGGTGGCATCGAAGACGACCGGCGCCATGGCCTTCATCTCGTCCATCCCCAGCATGTCGACCACCAGGTTGTTGTACCCGAACGATGAGCCGCGCTCGCAGAGCAGCACGCGGCCGTTGCCGGCGTCCTCGCACTTGCGGATGATGTGGCGCATTTCCTGAGGAGCCAGGAACTGCGGCTTCTTCACGTTGATGACCTTGCCGGTGCGGGCGAGGGCGACCACCAGATCGGTCTGGCGTGCCAGGAAAGCGGGAAGCTGGAGGATATCGGCCACTTCGGCCACGGCTTCGGCCTGGAAAGGCTCATGAACGTCGGTCAGGACCGGAACGCCGAACCGTTCCTTCACTTCGGCCAGGATCTTCATGCCTTCGTCCAGGCCCGGTCCCCGGAACGATGAGATCGAGGAGCGGTTCGCCTTGTCGAAGCTGGCCTTGAACACATAGGGAATGCCGAGTTCGCCCGTCACCCGCACGAATTCGGCGGCCACGTCCATCACCGCCTCGCGGCTCTCCATGACGTTCATCCCGCCGATCAGCACGAAAGGCCGGTCGTTGGCGAAAGTCAGGTTCGGGAGCAGGGAAACGGAGGGAATCATGTCTGGCATTCTGTCCTCGTGATGCAGGCGGTGGGCCGTCGCCGGGGGGAAGGCCGGCGTCAAGTGGTTTCCGCCTCTTCGCCCTGACGCCCATCGATCACCCGAACTGTGGTTTTCGAGCGATCGAGGCTTCGCGAGCGCGGCAAGGGAGGCTATTCAGGAAGCCTCATCCCTCCTTCCCGTCACGAGGATATTTCATGCCCCATCCCATAGGCATCGACATGCGCACGGTCGCGGGCATGGGCCCCATCGATCACGTTCGCCTTGCCGCCGAGATGGGCTGCAAGGCGGTATCGATGGGCCTTCAGCAGACGGGCCGGTCCAGTCGCTACGCCCCCTGGTCGCTGCGCGAGGATGCGGCGCTTCGGCGTGAGGTGAGGGCGGCCCTCTCCGACGGTGGGCTGCGCATCGGCCTGGGCGAGGGGATCAACGGTTCTGCCGATATCGCGCCAGACGATCACGCGGGCGACCTCGACCTTTTCGCCGAACTGGGCACCCGCCGTATCGGCGCGCGCGACAACGGGCTCGAACGGGATCGGGCTTTCGACTACATGGCCCGTCTGGCCGAAATGACGCGCGAACGCGACATGGATTTCGCCTTCGAATTCTCGCCGGTCATGACCTTCCGCAACTTGCAGGAGGCGCTCGCGCTGGTGGCGCACATCGGGCAGGACCGGGTCAGCGTGACGGTGGATGCCATGCACTTCTTCCGCACCGGCGGAAAGGCGCGGGAACTGGCGGAACTCGATGCGGCGCTGATCGGTCATGTCCGTCTCTGCGACGGTCTGCTCAAAGGCGAGGGAGACTACGCGGCCGAGATCGAAACCGGCCGGCTGATTCCCGGCGAGGGCGAGCTGCCGCTGCGCGAATTCGTCGATGCACTGCCGCGCGGGAAGACGCTGGGGCTGGACCTGTCGCTTCCGCAAGCCGGGCTGGGCGTCGAGGCTGCGCGCGACTATCTGGTGGAAGTCGTTGCCCGCACGCGCGCCCTGCTGGCCTGAAACCGGTGCCTGACACCAGCGGGGCCGAAGATTCACCGCGAATCGGCCAGGATCATCTCCGCGCCTTTCTCGGCGATCATCATGGTGGGGGCATTGGTATTGCCCGAGGTGATCGTCGGCATCACCGAGGCATCGACGACGCGCAGGCGGTCGATGCCCGAGACGCGCAGGCGGGCATCCACAACGCTCCCCATCGCCGCCGTGCCCACCGGATGGAAGATGGTGGTGCCGATGGCTGCGGCAGCGCGGCGCAAGTCTTCCTCGGTGGTGAGGTCCGATCCGGGGCGCAGTTCCTCGGGGGCGTAGCGGGCCAGCGCCGGCCGAGCGACGATCTCCCGCGTCAGGCGGATCGACTGGGCGGCAACCGCGCGATCTTCCTCGGCCGAGAGATAGTTCGGGCGGATGCTGGGCGGCGCGGCGGGATCGCGTCCGGTCACATGGGAGCTGCCCCGGCTCTCGGGGCGCAAGTTGCAGACGCTGGCGGTGAAAGCGGGGAATGGGTCCAGTGCACCGCCGAAGGCTTCGAGGCTGAGCGGCTGAACGTGATATTCGAGGTTGGGCGTGGCGTAGCGCGGGTGACTGCGGGTGAAGACGCCGAGCTGGCTGGGCGCCATGGCCATGGGGCCGCTGCGCCGCAGGGCATATTCGAGCCCGATCAGCGCCTTGCCGAAGAGATTCGCGGCGCGCTGGTTCAGCGTGGGCACCCCGGCGACGCGCCAGGCGCAGCGCAGTTGCAGGTGGTCCTGAAGATTCTCGCCTACGCCGGGGAGTTCCACCAGCGTGTCCATGCCGAGGCCCGATAGCCGGGCCCCGCTGCCCACTCCGCTCCGCTCCAGAATGGCGGGTGAGCCGATGGCGCCCGCCGAGAGCACCACTTCGGCCCGCGCGCGCACCGTCCGCGTCTGGCCTCCCAGGGAATAGATTACGCCCGTTGCCCGACCGTCCTCGATCAGGATGCGATCGACGCTGGCGCCCGTTTCCACTTTCAGGTTCGCACGGCTGCGCACCGGCTTCAGGAAGGCGTCGGCCGCGCTCCACCGCCAGCCGCCGCGCTGGGTGACCTGGAAGAAGCCCGATCCTTCGTTGTCTCCCCGGTTGAAGTCGGAAACCTCGGGAATGCCCTGCTGGCTACACGCTTCCTGAAAGGCTTCGAGAATGGCCCAGCGCAGTCGCTGCTTCTCCACGCGGATTTCCCCGCCGCTGCCATGGAAGGGACCGGCGCCTCCGTAGTGATCCTCGGCGCGGGTGAAGTAGGGCAGCACGTCTTCCCAACCCCAGCCGAGCGCTCCGGTCTGGCGCCAGTGATCGTAGTCGGCGGCCTGCCCGCGCATGTAGATCATGCCGTTGATCGAGGAACTGCCGCCGAGGACGCGGCCGCGCGGATACTTGAGGCTGCGGCCGCCCAGCCCTTCCTCGGCATCGGTGGAGAGGCACCAGTCGGTGCGGGGATTGCCGATGCAGTAGAGATAGCCCACCGGAACGCGGATCCAGATGTAATCGTCCTTGCCGCCCGCTTCGAGCAGGAGCACGCGGCGGCGCGGGTCCGCGCTCAGCCGATTGGCGAGCACGCATCCGGCGCTTCCACCGCCTACGACGATGTAATCGAACTCTCCCATGACCATGGGCTAGGCCGGGGGCCGGCCGCGATCAAGCATTCCGGAATTTCGATGCGAAACCCGCCCCTGCGATGGCGCTGAGCGGTGGCCGCAAGTCCAGCCGGAAGGTGACTGGGAAAAGTTTCAGTCTCGGATCATTAAATTCCTGCAACACTCTGTCATCCGTCTCGAACATGGCGAATACACCCGCCACCGAACGCAGTATCGGACGAGTAAGGAAGGGCGCGCAGGCGCCATTCGTACGGGGCCGTCGATGCAGGGGATCGATCTTTCGTCGGGGGGCGATGATCGATCCGGGGCGGGAGCGCGGCCATTCCGCGCTCGGGACACGCTTCCATCGACGGCTCATTTTTTCCGTTCTACGGGGCCGCCTGGGCGGGCTGCTGGACATTGGCCGGCGTCAGGTGATGGGGGTCGGGGCGGCTCCAAACGCCGATGGAAAGCCAAAGGATCACGATGGCGATCGCGAAGACCCCGAAGATGGCCGCCAGGATATGGGGCAATATCGGCAGTGTCGCGCTGGTCGTGTTGCGGGGCGCCGGCAAGAAATCGCCGTCGCCGATGTCGGTTGAGCCAGCGTGAGCCGGAATCGTATCGAACTGATCCTGCATACCGTTCGCATCCTCTTCGCAGAAGATTCCCCGCCGTCTTGAGACGGCGTCGGTTCTTCTCGTTTCTCCCGAAGACAGATCACGGCAAGATCGGCTTGCAAGCAAGCGAATTATGCGATCAGGGTGCAGATCGAAGTTTAGAACTCAGCCTCCCAAGGCGTGTTCCTCGGCCGTCACCGGATGGCCCTGGGGAGGGGGCTGTTCCCACCAGGCTCTGGAAATCCAGATCGCGGACATCGCCAGTATCGCAAGAATGAGGCTGGCCAGCAGGACGTAGCGCACGATGTGGGGCGTGCTGCCCGATCGGGCTTCGTCCTCGTCCAGATGAACTTCATCGCCGACGCGTTGCATCTCGACTCTCCCGTGGCCCGAAGTCATGCCCGAAGTCTGGGGAGCGGCTGCACGGCCGCTATGCAATAAGGGCCAATGGTCGAGAACGCGCGGAACCGGGTTTCGGTTCCCGCCCTGATCTTACGCGTCGTTGTCTTGCAGGAGGCGCAGGGTCCGATCGTCGCGTCGTCCCTCGAAAAAGCCCTCCAGCGCGCGGGAGAAGCGTTCTCCACCACCCCCCGCCTTTAACCCAGCCGCCTCGAACAGCGTCATGGAACTGCGGAATTTAAGGGCATCAAGTTCGCCGAGGATGGCGGAGGCGTCCCGCGTGCCAAGCCAGGCGAGCATCAGATCGGTGCATTGATCGAGGCGCGCCTTCAGCAACGGCTCGGCAAGGTAGGCGCGTGCTTCGGCCATGCCGTCGATCGCATAGCGACGCGAGGTCTCGCTTTGCCCAAGGCCGGCCACTTGCGGAAAGACGTACCAGATCCAGTGGCTGCGCTTGCTGCCTTGCTCCAGCTCGGCGACGACGCGGTCGTAGTCGTGCGACTGGGCTTCTATGAACCGCGCCAGCCCGGTCATCGGTCAGCTTCCGCCGGGGGACGTATTGCCGTTACGGGGCGGTTCGGGGCTCTGGACTCCGGGCTGTTCCCGTGGATCGACATCGCCGCGCTGCACTGCCTCGCGCGTATCGGCCGGGCCGCCGGTATCGTCGGGCGCCTTGACCGCGCCGAATATCCAGATCGCCGACATCGCCACCACGGCAAGCACCAGGCTGATGAGCAGGACGTAACGGACGACATTGGGCGTCGCGCCGGCACGGGCATCGGTCTTCTCGACGTGGATTTCCTCGCCACGGGTTTCCATGGGCATCTCCCGGTTCTCGGCGGCGGCATGACTGTCCGCGGCCGTTCTTCCGGGATCAACGCGTGACGACCGGGGCCGTTCCGAAGCCGTAGATGCAGCGAAGGGGCCGGATGCGATTGCATCCGGCCCCTTCGTCATGCCGCAGTCGGGATGATCAGGCGCAATGATCAGTCGCGCAGCAGTTCGTTGATGCCGGTCTTCGAGCGGGTCTGCGCGTCCACCGTCTTGACGATCACCGCGCAGTAGAGCGACGGTCCGGGGGTGCCGTCCGGCAGCGGCTTGCCGGGCAGCGAGCCGGGGACCACGACCGAATAGGGCGGCACCTTGCCGATGTGGACTTCGCCGGTCGCGCGGTCGACGATCTTGGTCGAAGCGCCAAGGTAGACGCCCATCGAGAGCACCGCGCCTTCGCCCACGACGACGCCTTCGGCCACTTCCGAACGGGCGCCGATGAAGCAGTTGTCCTCGATGATCACCGGGCCGGCCTGGAGCGGCTCAAGCACGCCGCCGATGCCGACGCCGCCCGAGATGTGGACGTTCTTGCCGATCTGGGCGCAGGAACCGACGGTGGCCCAGGTGTCGACCATGGTGCCTTCGCCGACATAGGCGCCGATGTTCACGAAGCTGGGCATCAGCACCACGCCCTTCGAGATGAAGGTGCCGCGGCGGGCGACGGCGCCCGGAACCACGCGGAAGCCGGCCTTGCGGAAGTCCTCGTCGGCCCAGCCGTCGAACTTGACCGGCACCTTGTCGAAGGCAGGCGCGCCGCCGGCGCCGTGGGCGACCGGGGCGTTGTCGTTCAGCCGGAACGAGAGCAGCACGGCCTTCTTGAGCCACTGGTTGACCTTCCAGCCACCCTGACCGTCCGGCTCCGCGACGCGGGCGGCGCCCGATTCGATGAGGCCGAGCGCTTCATCGACGAGCTTGCGCACATCGGCGCTGGCAGGGGTGACGGTGTCGCGCGCATCCCAGGCGGCTTCGATCGCGGTTTCGAGTTCGGACATGTTCGCGTCTCCAGAAGGTCGGCCAAAAGGCAGGTTTGCAGGCGCGCCTAGAGGGTGCGAGGGGGAAGGACAAGAAAGAAGGACGCGATGGGGATAAGCAGGGCAGCCGGTTTACATGGCGTGTTTGAAAAATGCTCCGGAGGGCATTTTCCTTACGGGACTCCCGTTCGCTAACTCTGGAAGGCTCTCTTCAACGCACCGGCGTGAGCTTGGCCGAATCGATGTGCCAGCGCAGCTGGCCCGGCGTGGCGCCGTCCACGTCGTTCACCCGCCGGACCACGTAAGTGCCGCGAAAGCGTTGCCGGGTGCCGTCATCCAGCGTGGCATCCACCGTCACTGGAACAGGCTGGTAGATCGAACCCGCGCCCGCGTCGCCCGGCGCCAGCGTGCCGATGGTGACGTGGGTGGAGCGGGTATCGGCAAACCCGGCAGCGAAGCGGTCCATCGTCTGGTTCGGCGGGCCGTCGTCGCCCCACTGCTGCCAGGCCGTGCCGAAATCGCGGGCATTGAGCGCGGAATAATAGCGTTCGACGACGGCGGCGGCGGCTTCCTTGCTCTTGGGGTCGATCCGGCACTCCGGCATCGGATCGCCCTTGGAAGCGAACAGCGAGCAGCTACGGGCGATCTCGTCCTCGATCATCGCGCAGCTGTTGGCGACATTGCAGGGCGGGCGCGTGGCGGGAGACACCTGTCGGCAGAGGTCGGCGCGTTTCTGGGCGGCGGTGGCACCGATCTCGTCCGCGCAGGAAAGCGGCCCGGCGTCCGCCTTGGCGGACGGCGTCGTGGCGGGCGCTTCGGTGGAAGCGGGCGCTATGCTGGCGTCGGCCTGGGTGGCAGGCGCGGGCGTGGTCGCTTCCTCCTTCGGGGACGGACCGCAGGCGCCGAGGGCAAGCAGGCAGACCCAGGGGAGGATGCGCCCCGATAACATTCGTCGTGCGGTCATGATCGTCTTCCCTTTCTGGCTCCTCTGGGCCTTTCCTCGGCTATCTACGCACGAGGAAGGCGCAAGTGCCCGCCGGAAAGACAAAACCTCGTCAGGGTGCCATGAGTTCGCGCACGAAGCCGATGAGTCCGGTCTGGCGGGCACGGCGCATGCGTTCGGCGGCGAGGATCTTTTTCACCTTTTCGAAGCAGGCTTCGATGTCGTCGTTCACCACGACATAGTCGTAGCCGTCCCAATGGCTGATTTCCGAGCGGGCGCGTTCCATGCGTGCGGCGATCACTTCCATCGAATCGGTGCCCCGCCCGGTCAGGCGGCGACGCAGTTCGTCGATGCTCGGCGGGAGCAGGAACACCCGGACGACGTCGCGCTCCAGCTTCTGGTAGAGCTGCTGCGTGCCCTGCCAGTCGATGTCGAAGAGATAGTCCTGCCCGTCCTTCAGGCCGGCCTTCACCTGCGCCTTCGGCGTTCCGTAGCTGTGCCCGAAGACATGCGCCCATTCCAGGAACTCGCCTTCATCGACCATGCGGTCGAACTCGGCCTTGCTGACGAAGTAGTAGTCCTTGCCGTCCACTTCGCCGGGACGCGGCGCGCGTGTGGTGCAGGAAACCGAGTTGCAGATGTGCGAATCGTGTTCGAGCAACATGCGCGAAATCGTCGTCTTGCCCGCGCCGGAGGGCGAGGACATGATGAGCATGAGGCCGCGCCGGGAGAGCGTGTCGGCGGGATTGTCCGGAGAATTGACCATGTGCCCCGATGCCGCCAGCAGGCGCGCAAATCAAGGGGGTGCATTTCCGTCGTCCCGGACTTGATCCGGGACCGCTGGCGGTCTTCAGGCGCAAGGTGGCGGCAGGGCGCTCTGCTTCGAGATGGGCTGGTCACGGCCAGCGGTCCCGGATCAAGTCCGGGACGACGTCACTTCGTGTTTACGAGGTCACTTCGCGATCATTTGGTGAGCGTCGGCACCAGATCCGATTCGCCTTCGCCTTCTTCCGCCATGTCCGTGATCTGGCTTTCGCCGCGCGCCCGTTCCTTGCGCGCCCTGCTGCGTTCGAACAGCGTCTTCGCGGCAAGCCCGCCGACCACCAGGGCGGCACCGGGAACCGATCCCAGGGCCATGCGGGCGATCATGGTATGGACCATGGACTGAGTGAAGGAGCGCCCGCGCAGGATCTGCTTGGCTTTCTCCGGGGTATAGCGCTTGCCGAGCAGGGCATGCTCCATCGCGCGCCGGGCGATGAAGGTGCCTCCGCGCAAGGCGATGTCGGCGATGGCAAGGTTGGTGGCGGTGTTCGGACTGGGGCCGCTGAGGGTAACGGCCCTGTCCTTTGCTTTCGCGGCAGTGTCCTTGGCCTTGGCGGCAGTGTTCTTCACTGCCGCGCCAGCCTTGCTCACGCCTTTCCCGACGCTTTTTCCCAGTTTCGCGGGGACTCTGGTGACGCCCATGGATCTTTCTTTCCCGGGCCTTTGCCTGCCCGCCTTACTTCTTCTTGCCGAAATCGACCGAAACGACGTTCGATCCGTCTTCGCTGGGAGTAATGCGCGAGGCAACGTCGCGTTCCGAATCGTTCTCCGGGGCGGAAAGCTCGTCTTCCTCGTCGTCATCGGACATGGCCTGGAACTGGAGGCCGAAATCCACCGCCGGGTCCACGAAGGCGGTGATCGCGGAGAAGGGGATCACCAGCTTGGCCGGGAGCTGGTTGAAGCTCAGGCTCACGGTGAAACCGTCTTCGCGCACCGCCAGATCCCAGAACTTGTTCTGGAGGACGATGGTCATCTCGTCCGGGAACCTGGCCCGTAGCTCGGCAGGGATGGACACCCCCGGCGCTCCGGTCTTGAAGGTGATGTAGAAGTGGTGGTTCCCCGGCAGGATGCCGTTTCCGGCTTCGACCTGGCCGAGAACGCGGCCCACGACGGCGCGCAGGGCCTCCTGCACGATCTCGTCGTAGGGGATAAGGCTGTCTGGTGGCGTATCGTTCATCGCGCCCTTGGTGCTCATGCTTCCAGTGTCGGTCAAGCGGCTTAAAGCGTAAAATAGCACGTTCCGACGGGTTTTCCCTAGGTCGTTTGGATCGAGTGCGACCGAAGATTACTTAGGAAACGCTTTTCACGCACACTTGGTGCCGCGTGGAATTGATTCCCTGACGCACAGGTCTATAGGCCCTGCCATGCGCACCGCCTCGATCATCCGCAAGACTCACGAGACCGACATCGCCGTGGAGGTGAACCTCGACGGCACGGGGGCCTATCAGGTTTCCACCGGGATCGGCTTCCTCGACCATATGATCGAGCAGTTCAGCCGCCATTCGCTGATCGACATCGCCTGCCGCATCAAGGGCGACCTTCATGTGGACCAGCACCACACTACGGAAGACAGTGCCATCGCCATCGGCCAGGCGATCAGCCAGGCGCTGGGCGACCGCGCGGGGATCGGCCGCTACGGCGATGTCCATTCGCCGATGGACGAGGCACTCAGCCGCGTCTCGCTCGACATTTCGGGCCGGCCCTGGCTGGTGTGGAAAGCGGGCTTCACGCAGGACAAGCTGGGCGAGTTCGACACCGAGATGGTGGAACACTGGTTTCACTCGATCGCGCAGGCCGTGGGCATCACCCTGCATATCGAGCTTCTCTACGGCACCAACAATCACCACATCTGCGAAGGCATCTTCAAGGGCTTTGCCCGCGCGATGCGCACCGCCGTCGAACTGGACCCGCGCAAGGGCGGGGCGATCCCTTCGACCAAGGGCATTCTCGGACAGGAATCGCTGTAATGGCCAGCTTCATCATCTCCCTTCGCTACACCGCTCCGATCGAGGATGTGGACGGCCTGCTGGCGGACCATGTCGCCTGGCTGAGGGGCAACCACGCCGCTGGCCATTTCCTGGGCTGGGGCCGCAAGGTGCCGCGTGACGGCGGGCTGATCCTGGCGCGGGGCGAAAGCCGCAATGCCGTGGAACTGCTGGCCGCCGAAGATCCTTTCGTGGCGGGCGGCGTTGCCGAGTTCGAAGTGATCGAATGGGCGCACGGTTTCCTGGACGACAGCATCGCCGGTCTCGCTGGATGACCCTGGCGCTGATCGACTACGGCGCGGGCAACCTCTATTCGGTCGCCAATGCGCTGCGGGCGGCCGGTGCGGAGAACGTGGTCGTCACCGCCAATCCCGACGTCGTGCGCGCGGCGGACCGCATCGTCCTGCCGGGTGTCGGTTCCTTCCGGTCCTGCGCCGAAGGCCTCTGGGGCATTCGGGGCATGGTGGAGGCGATGACGGAGCGCGTCCATGTCGGCGGCGCGCCGTTCCTGGGCATCTGCGTGGGCATGCAGCTCCTCGCCACGCGCGGGCTTGAGCACGGCGTGACGCGCGGGCTGGACTGGGTCGGCGGGCAAGTGCAGCGCATCGAGCGCACCGATCCCGCCATCAAGATACCGCACATGGGCTGGAACGACGTTTCGCTGGGCCGCAAGGATCCCGCGCAGGGGCTGATCGAGCCCGGCGAGGCCTATTTCCTGCATTCCTACCACTTCCAGCCCGACGATGGCGCGCATGTAGCGGCGATGACCGACCATGGCGGCGGCCTTGTCGCCGCAGTGGCCAAGGACAATGTCGTGGGCGTGCAGTTCCACCCCGAAAAGAGCCAGGCCTACGGCCTCGGCCTGCTTTCCCGTTTCCTAGAATGGAAGCCCTGAGATGATCGTTTTTCCCGCCATCGACCTCAAGCAGGGGCAGGTCGTGCGTCTTGCCGAAGGCGACATGGATCGCGCCACCGTCTATGGTGACGATCCCGCCGCGCAGGCCATGCTCTTTGCCGAAGCGGGTTCGCAATATCTCCACGTCGTCGATCTCGACGGCTCCTTCGCGGGCCGGGCCGAGAACCGCGAGGCAGTGGAGGCGATTCTCGAAGCGTTCCCCGGCCACGTCCAGCTCGGCGGCGGCATCCGCACGCGTGAAGCCGTGGCGGGCTGGTTCGATCTCGGCGTCTCGCGTATCGTCATGGGCACGGCGGCGCTGAAGGATCCGCAGTTCGTCAAGGACATGGCGCGCGAGTATCCGGGCGGCATCGTCGTCGCGGTGGACGCGCGCGACGGCATGGTCGCGACCGAGGGCTGGGCGGAAGTTTCCGACGTCTCGATCGTCGACATGGCCCGCCGTTTCGAAGACGCGGGCGTGGCCTCGCTGCTCTTCACCGACATCGGCCGCGACGGCCTGCTCAAGGGCTGCAACATCGACGCCACCGTCGATCTCGCCCGCCGCACCGACCTGCCGGTGATCGCCAGCGGCGGCGTGAAGGGCCTCGACGACATTCGCCTGCTGGCGGTGCACGCGAACGACGGCATCGAGGGCGTCATCACCGGACGGGCGCTCTACGACGGCCGCCTCGACCTTGCCGCCGCGATCGCGATGGCGGAGAAGGCGTGAACGAGAACCGCCTCGTCGCCGTCATGGCGCTGGCGATCTTCGTGCCGGGCGCGATCTTTGCCCTGCGCGACTTCCGCAAGGGCAGGGCACGGCTCATGCTGTTCAGCCGCGCACGCTCGAAAGTGGAGGCGGCGCGCGATGAGAACCCGCGCAAGTTCTGGGGCTACACCGCGTTCAACTTCGCCGTCTGCCTGACGGTCGGCGTGTTCTGCGTGCTGTTGTTCTTCAAGCCGGTGGAGTGAACTCATGACAGTCCGTATCCGCGTCATTCCCTGCCTCGACGTCGCCAATGGCCGCGTCGTGAAAGGCGTGAACTTCGTCGATCTCATCGACGCCGGCGATCCGGTGGAGCAGGCCCGTGCCTATGACGCGGCCGGGGCGGATGAACTGTGCTTCCTCGATATTTCCGCCAGCCACGAAGGGCGCGGCACTCTGCTCGACGTGGTCCAGCGCACCGCCGAAGTCTGCTTCATGCCGCTGACCGTCGGCGGCGGCGTGCGCACGGCAGAGGACGCACGCGCGTTGCTGCTGGCCGGTGCGGACAAGGTGGCGGTCAATTCCGCCGCCGTCTCTCGCCCCGAAGTCGTGGCGGACATCGCCGAGAAGTTCGGCTCGCAGTGCATCGTCGCCTCGGTGGACGCGCGCAAGGTTTCGCCCGGAAAGTGGGAAATCTTCACGCACGGTGGCCGCAAGGCGACCGGGATCGACGCGCTGGAGCATGCCGTGAAGCTGGCAGACTACGGCGCGGGCGAACTGCTCGTCACCTCGATGGACGGCGACGGCACGCAGAACGGCTACGACCTCGAACTCACGCGGCTGATAGCCGAGAGCGTCTCGGTGCCGGTGATCGCCAGCGGCGGGGTGGGCAATCTCGATCACCTGGTGGCCGGCGTGACCGAAGGCAGGGCCAGCGCGGTGCTGGCCGCCTCGATCTTCCACTTCGGCAAGCATTCGATTGCGGAGGCCCACGCGGCACTGCGCTCGGCCGGTTTGCCGGCGCGGGGGTAGGGTGCCGCTCACGTCGTCCCGGACTTGATCCGGGACCGCTGGCAATACTTTAGGCGCCCCACCGCGAGCGCGGCGCGGCCCGGACAGCGGTCCCGGATCAAGTCCGGGACGACGATTCTCGCAAAGTCTGCACCATCGACCGCCCCGGATCGGGACAGGCGCCGATGCGCACTTGTCGTTTCCCGCAGCGGCGGCAATGGTCGCCTTATCAGTCGCGCAGGAGTATTCCGTGCATCGCTACCCCATCGCTACCCTGGCGATGATCCTCGCCCCCGTGCCTGCGTTCGCGGCCGATGCCACCCGCTTGCCGGAGCCGAGCGGGCTGTTCCTGCTGGCGATGGGCGTGGCCGGCGTGGTGATCGGTCGGCAGTTTTCGTCCAAACGCAAGGACTGACCCCCCCCCGCCGGGTTCGACGCGCTTGACCGCATCGCCCTTGCGCCGCATGGGCATGGCATGAGCAGCCCCGACACTCTCGCCCGCCTTGAAGCCACGATCGCCGCCCGCCGCGCCGCCGATCCCGACAGCAGCTACGTCGCCAAGCTCCATGCGCGGGGCCTCGGCAAGATCGCGCAGAAGCTGGGCGAGGAGGCCACCGAAACCGTGATCGCCGCCCTCACCGAGGACGACAAGGCGCTCACCGGCGAAGCGGCCGACCTGATCTTCCACCTCATGGTGCTGCTTGGCGCGCGCGACTTGCCGTTGGCCGACGTGCTGGCCGAACTGGACCGCCGCGAGGGCGTCTCGGGCATTGCCGAAAAGGCTGCCCGCCCCAGGGACTGAGCCTCCAGCCCATCGTTTTCGACTCTCCGGGAGACACCGATGCCGATCGACCCCAAGCTGCCCTACGACGAGAACAACATCTTCGCGAAGATCCTGCGCGGCGAGCTGACGTGCAGCAAGGTCTACGAGGACGACTTCGCGCTGGCCTTCAACGACATCCGCCCGCAGGCACCGGTCCATGTGCTGGTGATCCCCAAGGCCGCCTATGTCTCGTGGGACGACTTCACCGCCAAGGCGGACGATGGCGAAATCGCCGGGTTCATGAGGGCCGTGGGCCATGTCACGCGGCAGTTGGAACTCGACGAGCCGGGTTATCGCCTGATGGTCAATATGGGCACCAACGGCCATCAGGAAGTGCCGCATCTCCATGTGCACATTTTCGGCGGCCGCCAGTTCTTCCAGATGATCGCGGAGTAAGCAGGGCGGGCAAACCCCGCCGTCCCGGACTTGATCCGGGGCCGCTGGCAATGCTGCGCCCAGCCCGAGGAGAGGCGCTGCCTGCCCGCCCTGCACGCAAGGTTTCGCGGCTCGGACAGCGGTCCCGGATCAAGTCCGGGATGACGCTCCAGCCCGCTGGAGCTGCAATCGTGGCGCAATTAACCGTCGATTCGCCCGCCCACGCGGGATAAGTGCGACGAGTGGATTGCGCTGCGCCCGCTGCCCGCTACACAACCTGACGGCATGAGCAGCGATCCTCTTCCCCCCAGCGGCGTCCTCGACGGGCCGCTTCACCGCTATGCGCTTCGCGTGTTCTACGAGGACACCGACGCGGGCGGGGTGGTCTATCATGCCAATTACATCCGCTGGTTCGAACGGGCCCGCTCCGACCTGCTCGACCTGCTGGGCATCGACCAGCGCGCTGCGTTGGAATCCGGGGAAGGGCTCTACACCGTCGCGGAAGTGAACATTCGTTACCTTTCGCCCGCGCGCCTCGGGGACGGGGTGGTGATCGATACCCATGCGCTTCAGGTCGGCCGCGTGAGCTGCACCCTTCGCCAGGTGGCCCGGCGCGGAGAAATTCGTCTTGCCGAGGCCACGGTAAAGGTCGGGTTCATCGGTCCTGAAGGACGACCGCGCAAACAGCCCGCCGCCTGGCAACACGCTTTCGCCTCGCTCATGCAAGAGCATCCGAGAGGACAAGAATGACTTTTGAACTGCTCGCCTCCGCCGTCACCATCGGCAGCGATTCCAACCACCTCAATCCGGTGACGCTGTTCCTCCACGCCGATATCGTCGTGCAGTCGATCATGGCAGGGCTGATCCTGGCGAGCGTCTGGGTCTGGGCCATCATCATCAGCTTCATGCTGCGCATCGGCAGTCTCAACCGCAAATGTGCCGAATACGAGGAAGGCTTCTGGGAAGCCCAGAACTTCGAGGCCTACCAGAAGGAACGCCGTCGTGGCGACGTTCCCATGGGCAAAGTCGCGGGAGCGGGCCTGGCCGAATGGCGCCGCAATGCCGCCATGCCCAAGTTCGATCCTGACGGCGCGCGCGAGCGTATCGCCCTGGCCATGACCTCCTCGGTGGGCGAGGAGAGCGACCGCATCTCCAACCGTCTCAATTTCCTGGCGACAGTGGGCTCGGTGGCACCCTTCGTCGGTCTGTTCGGCACCGTCTGGGGCATCATGAACAGCTTCTTCCAGATCGGCCAGCAGCAGAATTCCTCGCTCGCGGTGGTCGCGCCCGGCATTTCGGAGGCGCTGTTCGCCACCGCCATCGGCCTGTTTGCGGCCATCCCGGCGGTGATCGCCTACAACCGTTTCTCGCACCGCGTGAACCTGTTCGAGTCGCGCCTCCAGCGTTTCGCCGATCGCCTGCACTCCGCGCTCACGCGTGAGCTGGAGCAGCGCTGATGGGCATGGGGGGTTCCGGCGGCGTTTCCGGCGGCGGCAGGCGAGGCGGGCGCCGCAGCGGCGGCGGACGCACGCCGATGGCCGAAATCAACGTGACGCCGCTGGTCGACGTCATGCTGGTGCTGCTGATCATCTTCATGGTCACCGCGCCGCTGCTCAAGGCGGCCGTGCCGATCGAACTGCCCGACAGCCGCGCCAAGGCGATGAGCGAGGAGCAGGACCAGATCACGATCTCGATCCAGCGCGACGGCACCGTCTATTACGAAACCGAAGCGCTCGCGCCGGGCGAACTGACCGAACGCCTTGCCTCGGTGCCGGACGGCGCCGACGGCCGCAAGCCGCAGGTCACCCTGCGCGCCGACAAGGCCCTCGACTATGGCCGGGTCGTCGACGTGATGGGCGAACTGAACCACGCCGGTTTCACCTCGATCTCGCTGGTGACGGGTGTCAGCAGCGGTTCAGGCGGCTGAGTTAGGCTGGCACGATGGCAATGCTGGGATTGCGCAAGGACGAGGGGCTGGGGCTCACGCTGGCGGTCGCGCTGCACGTTGCGGTGCTGGCGGTCATAGTGCTGCGTCCCGCGCAGACCGATGTCGTGAAGCCGCCGCAGCGCATCGAGGTGACGCTGAGCGATCAGGTCGGCATGACCTCGACTTCGCCCGATCCGTTCAGCCAGGCCGCGCCGGATATCGCGCCGGAACTGGGCGAAGCGGCGCCGCCTCCGGCCCCGGCTCCCGATCCGGAACCGCTGCCTCAGCCTGAACCGGTTCCGCCTCCTCCGGCTCCCGCGCCACGTCCGCAGCCGCAGCCGCCCAGGCCGCGGCCTCAACCGGCTCCCAAGCCTGCGCCGCCGAAACCAGCGCCTCCGAAGCCGAAACCGGCGCCGCCCAAGCCTGCTC